>URDM01000009.1 GCA_900546575.1 uncultured Prevotella sp. | reverse complement strand
CTGCAATACGTAAACTTCATTAACGACAAGCCCATTGGCAGAATTAAGTATGCACTAAATTAATTCCGCCAACAGGTATTCTTTAGTTTCATTATAGTTTTCTTTTTAGTATTTGTTTAAAGCATTAGGATTATAGAGTTCCCCTTTTATCTTCAAAGCATTCGGATTTTTCTCTTTTCCCTTTTAACTTTTCACTTTTCATTCTTCACTCTTCACTCTTCGTTCTTCACTTAAAACGTCAGTCCGAGGCTCAGAGTATAAGTTCTTGGACGCGGATAGAAGCTGCTGTCTACGCCATTGGGCACTTCAGGGTCGGCACCCGAATAGTTGGTGATGCAGAATACGTTCTGAACCATAGCCGAGAGCGACAACGAGCACCACTTGGTTATCTTTCCGAAGTTGTAGCTCAGGTTGATGTTGTCGAGCTTAAGGAACGAAGCGTTCTCCACATAGTAGTCCGACAGATACTGGCGTGTTTGGAATCCGGTCTTCATATAGCTGCGGTTGAGGTTGTTGAGTTGCAGTCCGTCAGCCCATGTCTCCACTTCCCATGCACCGGTGTTCATCGCTGTAGCGTTGTAGACATAGTTGCCTATGTTGGCGCGGAAGCTCATGCCGAGTGTAAGCTGCTTGTAGCGTAGTGATGTAGAGAGTCCCATGATGTAGTCGGGCATTGGCGAATGGTAGCGGTAACGGTCGGATTCGTTTATCGCGCCATCCTTGTTAAGGTCGGCATAGGCTCCCTCGATAGGCTTACCGTTACGGTCGTACAGTTGCTTGTACACATAGAACATGTTAGGAGCATAGCCCTCGGTGAGCACCTGAATCTGGTTCTCGTCCTTAACCGTAGGACCTACAATCATATTTGTCTCGCTGTCGCTCTTCACAAGTGACAGATTCTTCACCTTCATCTTCTGCCATGTGAAGTTGTATGAAAGGTTCCACTCCCAATCCTTGGTCTGTATTGGAGTTGCATTGAGCGTAACTTCAATACCGTGGCTGTCCACATTGCCCACGTTGGTGGTAATGGTCTTGCCGAACTGTGTGCCAGCTGCTGCCGGAACGGTGGCGATGAGGTCTTTGGTCTTGCGTGTATAGAAGTCGAACGAACCAGAGATGCGGTTGTTGAGGAATCCGAAGTCGAAACCTGCGTTCCAAGAATCGGTAGTCTCCCATTTAAGGTTAGAGACGTAAGCTTCGGGTCTGTAGGTGTTGATCCAGCTGCCGTTGATATAAGCTTCGGCACCTGTAGAGCTGTAAGTGTAAACGGGCAGATAGTTGTAGTTGCCGCCTACCTCCTGCTGACCGGTCACACCGTACGATGCACGGAGCTTAAGATTGCTGAGCACCTTGTTGTCCTTGAGGAACTTCTCGTTGCTTACGGTCCATCCCAAGCCTACTGACGGGAAAGTACCCCAACGGTAGTCGCTGCCGAAACGAGAGCTGCCGTCACGACGCATGGTAGCGGTGAGCAGGTAGCGTCCGTCGTACGAGTAGTTGACACGACCGTAGTAAGAGAGCAAAGTATGGCGATAGTCCTCAGCCTTGTGGGTCTTGAGCTGCGAGCCAGCCATGTTATACTCTACAGTTTCGGGCTGTGTCGACTTCCAGTACTGGTAGTCGTAACCTATGGTAGCGTCCACATTGCTCTTTGCCTCTTCAAAGTAGTGGCCGTAATTGGCGTAAACTGTGAGCAGATTGTTCATCTTCTTCTGCGGACCATAGTTGTAGTTGTAGCCTCCGTCGAAGAAGTTTGATGCAGCATATTCGGGTACGCGGGTGTGTCCTTTGCCCTCAGCCACGTCGGTGCCGACCGTTGCGTGCAGCTTGATATCGGGGAAAAAGTGGAGCTTGTAGTCAACGTCGAAGTTGCCGATGAAACGCTTCACGTCGCTGCCTGCGTCGTACATGTCAACGAGTCCGCGCGGATTGCGCTGTCCAGCCTTCGTGTTGATAGGATTGCCGCTGGCATCGAGCGACTCGGTATAGCCTCCCAACTTGTCCGAACCTGAATATACGGGCAGAGTGGGGTTGAACGTAGCGGCAGCCCAAATGGCGCTGCTGTTGTAGAAAGTGTTCTTAGTGAGCGAGCCTTTGGCGTTGAGTCTGAGCTTCAGGTGGTCGTTGAAGAGGCTTGGGTTGAGCACGATGCTGCCGGTGAATCGCTCCGACTTGTCGCCGCGGATTATACCGTTCTGGTTGGCATAGCCTACCGAAGCGCGGAAGGGCAGACCCTTTACGATGTTGCCCGACAGAGAAAGGTTGTTGTCGGTAGAGAGTGTGGTGCGATAGACTTCGTCAAGCCAGTCGGTATTGGCGTTGCCCAGCAGAGCCTTTTGGGCATCGGTGCCATGCGCATTGATAACCGAGCGGAACTCTTCGGCACTCAATATGTCCACCATCTGGGCGCGTGTCTGCATGGTATTGGTTGAAGAGAACTGCACGTTGAGCTTCGAGTCGCTGCCTTTCTTGGTAGTAATGAGTATGACACCGTTAGAAGCGCGCGATCCGTATATGGCAGTTGAGGCTGCATCCTTCAATACGGTCATCGACTCGATGTCCTGCGGATTGATCATACTGAGGAAGTTGTCGGCTCCGGAGATTCCGCCAAGTTCCAAGGGCACGCCGTCTACAACAATCAACGGGTCGTTAGAGGCGTTGAGTGAAGCACCGCCACGTACGCGAATAGTGCTGCCTGATGTGGCAGAACCCGAATTCGACATGATTTGAACACCCGAAACCTTGCCGTTGATGAGCTGCTCGGGCGATGATATAGAACCCTTGTTGAAGTCCTTGGCACTAACCGTTGCCACCGAACCGGTCAAGTCGCTCTTGCGTGCGGTACCATAACCCACCACCACAACTTCTCCCAGCTGACGGTCGTTGGAGTCGAGTGTGATGTTGATTACGTCGCCGTTGAGTTGCACGGTTTTGGCTATATAACCAATATAAGATACTGTGATTTGCTTGGTTCCTGCCGGAACGATGAGAGTGTAGTTGCCGTCAAGGTCGGTCACGGCACCCGTCTTGCCACCGTCGAGTGTGATAGTGGCGCCCATAAGCGGTTCTTTGTTGTTGGCATCAGTGATGCATCCTTTGATGGTGCGGTTCTGCGCCTGCGCCGAAAGCGAAGCTGCCGAGAGTACACCGGCCATAAGCAACGCAAAGAAACGGCTACGTTTGTTTCCTTTTGTTTGGTTCATGTTGAAAACGTTTAGGTAAATTATGGTTTTTGATTTTGATTTTGTCTTGCTGAAGATTTGAAACGGATAGGTTTTTATTCGGTTGCAAAATTACAAGCATTGACTAATATGAAGCGCCACAAATTAGACAAAAGACAAAACAAAACGGACAAACACGCGGCTAAATGCCCATAAACAAAGGATTTGGCAAATATGTAAAGGCTTTTGGAAGAAAATTTTTATGCCTAACACTGAACTATAAGTAAACAAGATATGAACGAAAAAGCACGAAGAACCATCATCGATAAACCGCAGTTTATGGATGAAAAGCTTGAATAAGAAGAACGGGAGAAAAGAGGATAAACTTGGGCACAGGA
Organism: uncultured Prevotella sp.; assembly: GCA_900546575.1. Lineage (GTDB taxonomy): Bacteria > Bacteroidota > Bacteroidia > Bacteroidales > Bacteroidaceae > Prevotella. Next base: position 49,740 of record URDM01000009.1, on the reverse strand, counting down.
TCACGACGTGGAACTCAACTTAAATTAATTCCGCCAACGGATACGCTTACATGCAAATTAAGCCTGTTAAAACATGCTTAATTTGCAAATCTTATTTTTATTACTGGTACTCAACAAGTTACAAGTACATATTAATCTACATAATAGGCAAATTATAGCTTCATCTTTCTTAATATGCACGTTTTTATCTTCATTTTACCCTTAAATTGCAAATTAAGCCTAAAAATCCAAGCTTATTTTTACCAAAACATACATATTAAGAGAATTATCTGTATATTTGCAATCTAAAATAGTTAGAATTATGGAATATACGGCACTTTTAGAGAAACAGATATTAGGTAGGTTGAAGATAGACAATCCTTGGTGGACGGAAGGTAGGATACCTTCTTACTATCAGGACATGAGTCCTCGCCTCTATCTCGACATCTTCTATCCCCTGGTAAAGGATGTCAGCATTCAGCGTGCCCTCATCTTGATGGGACCTCGCCGAGTGGGTAAGACAGTAATGCTCTATCATTCCATCCAACAGTTGATAGACGATGGCGTGTCGCCTCAGAATATAATCTATGTTTCGGTAGAAACTCCTATCTATAACAATATCCTCTTGGAGCAGTTGTTTTCTTTGGCAAAACAGATATTGAGTAAGGAAGACAGCCAAGAAGAGTTTTATGTTTTCTTCGACGAGATACAGTATCTCAAAGACTGGGAAATCAATCTTAAATCTCTGGTAGATACTTATCACAACGTGAAGTTTGTAGTTTCAGGTTCTGCTGCTGCAGCATTAAAAAAGAGTAGCAACGAAAGTGGGGCGGGCAGGTTTACCGATTTCAATTTGCCGCCGTTGCTTTTCTTCGAGTATATCCATCTTAAGAAATATGAGCATCTGATGCGCCAATCTAAGGTGGAATGGCAAGGAATAGAGAGCGATATCTATAGCACGATAGATATTGATAAGCTGAACTGTCTCTTCCTCGACTATATCAATTATGGCGGTTATCCAGAGGTGGCTTTTTCTTCCCGAATACAGGAAGACCCTGGGCAGTTTGTTCGCCACGATATTGTAGATAAGGTATTGTTGAGAGATTTGCCGAGCCTTTATGGCATTTCTGATGTACAAGAGCTTAACTCGTTGTTTACTATGATTGCTTATCATAGTGGCATGGAGTTCTCGTATGAGAGTATGTCGAAGGAATCGGGAGTAAAGAAGGAAACCATTCGCAAGTACATCCAATATCTTGAGGCTGCTTTTCTGATAAAGATTGTGACAAGAACTGACGATACGGCAAAGCGATTCCAACGTCAAACTACTTTTAAGATTTATCTAACGAATCCTTCGCTTAGGTGTGCACTATTTGAACCTATCAAGATGACAGATGGCAATATCGGAGATATGATTGAAACTGCTATCTATTCGCAATGGATTCCAAGAAAGGGGCACATTGCTTATGCCAACTGGAAGATGGGGCGTTCACAGGGCGAGGTTGACTTGGTAGGCATCAACGATGCTTTACAAAAACCTTATTGGGCGGTAGAAATCAAATGGTCGGATAGGTTCTTCGACAAACCTTCTGAACTTTCGTCCTTACAGTTTTTTATGGAGAAGAATCATCTGCCCCAGGCTTTGGTAACTTCCATCAGTAAGGGAGGAACAAAGAATATGAATTTTGGAACTCTTCATTTCATCCCTTCTGCCTGCTATGCATATACGGTAGGAGAAAACACGTTGAGGCAAGCCAAAAAGAGCTTTGGATTATAATGCTATTTTCAAATTGCATGAACTTGGCAAAGATATAAAATACGAACAAAAAGAATAGTTTTTACCATGATATTTAATGTCTAACTAAAAAAAATAGTTATGAAACAAATTATTAAGAAAGGTAGTTTTTTAACCTTGATGTTTCTGTTGCTTGGTTGTTTGTCGCTTTATGCTGCAGATAACGACTTGATTACAAGGCAAATCACCATTACGTTGGAAAAGGCTGGTACTTTGCCTGATAGAATTGCAAGTAGTAAAAAGAATAAGATTACCAATTTGAAGATTATTGGTGAGATAAATGGTACGGATTTGAGGATGATTCGTGAGATGGCTGGAAGTAATTCTAATGGTAATTCTACTGACGGAAAGCTTTCTGTATTAGATTTGTCTGAGGCAAAGATTGTAAAAGGTGGGGATAGCTATTATAATGATTATAATGATAATGATTATTATACTTCTAATGATGTAATAGGCTCTGAAGCATTCCGTGCCTGTAGCGGATTAACGAGTTTAACCCTTCCTGCTGGTATTACCGGGATAGGCGATTTCGCATTCTGTGGCTGTAGCGGATTAACGAGTTTAACCCTTCCTGCTGGTATTACCAAGATAGGCTCTTTCGCATTCAGTGGCTGTATCGGACTAACGAGTTTAACCCTTCCTGCTGGTATTACCAAGATAGACTTTTTCTCATTCAGTGTCTGTAGAGGATTAACGAGTTTAACCCTTCCTGCTAGTATTACCTCAATAGGCTTTGGCGCATTCGATAGTAGCGGATTAACTTCTATTTATGTATATGCAGAGAAAGTACCAAAAGGTCGTAATGTATTCGTAGGAGTTGATGCCAAGAAATGCACACTTTATGTACCAAAGGGAACTCGTAATGATTACTGTGCCTCTGACTTTGGCAACTACATTGAGAACATAGTAGAATTCGACGCAACAGGCATCGACAAGATTACAACCTCTACCGATGTTGAGGAGGTAGCTCGCTATTCAGTAAATGGTCAGCGATTGTCTGCTCCAACCAAGGGATTGAATATCGTGAAGTATAGCGATGGTAGCGTGAAGAAAGTTACTGTTCAATAATGGGTGGCAAGCATCCTTGTGAGACAACGTATCCGCGATGTTAGTATATACACGTCAAAAAAATATCGCTCAAGTTTTTATTCTTGAGCGATATTTTTTTTGTTTCCATTTATCCGGCAGCAATTCCCGGTACTTACTTAGCGGTGTTCTTGGTGGCAGTGCTGCAGCTTTGTTGATGACATCAGATATGTTATTCATCCAGCATTGCATTCCTTTGCGGTTAGTATGCCATTTCTTTTGAACAGAGGATAAAGTGATAGTTTGATTACGTGGTAACTCTTTCAAAAACGCATTCCATACCAATTCAACGCTAAAAAAAAGGAGTCCTTTTGCACTTCAAAAGGAGTCCTTTTGCTCTCTAAAAGGAGTCCTTTTGCACTTCAAAACGAGTCCTTTTGCACTCCAAAAGGAGTCCTTTTGTTTTGCCGTCGTTTTACAGCACGCTCCCTTAGGTGTAACAAACGGGCTTTATGCCTTTATATTCAGCGAGTTAGCCGTGTGGTTGCTGCTCTGTTGCTCTCTTCGCCAGGAGTGCGATTGGCAGCCGTTTTTATGGCGTAAGCAGCAGAATGTTGGCATTGTTCTTCCGAGTATGACATTTTTTTTGTAATTTAACGCCGTGAATTGAAAACATAAAAAATCATCATCATCCTTTGACGTTTCTAATGAGAAATATATTGTTAAGCCTTTTGCTTGCGCTGATCTCGGCGCTCACATCAGCCCAGACCTTCAGCAATGTCGCCATTGCTGAGGCATCGACCGTGTGCTCCATAGCGCAGGACGAGCAGGGGATGGTGTGGCTGGGTACCGAGAACGGACTCTACTCGTACGACGGCTACCGCACCATTCAGCACAACACATCTGCCGACGGCACACCCATGGCGACGCGCATACACTCAATGCTCGTCAGCCACAATATTATATATATGGGCACCGAGCGCGGACTGCTCGTCTACGACATACGAAGCGGACACTACGGGAAGCCTGCCGAACACTCGCCCAAGGACATTCGTGCCCTGACTATGCATCAGGGACGGCTGTGGATGGGCAGCGCAACGGGACTGTACAGCTGCAGCCTCGGCGCCAACGACATACGTATGGAGAACCGACAGCTCCAGAACGTCTACTCGCTGCTATCCACACCTCGCGGACTGCTTGTCGGAACCATAGGCGGACTGGCGCTGCGCTCGCCCAATGGCAGCGTGCGCCGCATACCGATTGGCAACGGCCGTCAACCGCTTGTCAACGCTCTCGCCCCCGACCGTGGTACACAAGCCGTGTGGATAGGCACCGAGGGTGCGCTCTACCGTTACGACTGGCGCACATTCCAGCCCGTAGCGCCGCTCATGGGGAACTCCATCAAGTCGCTCGCATTGCACGGCGACAACATATATGCAGGCACCGACAACGGAATGTTTATATATAATAAGGTGACAAACGACGTGCGCCACGCCCTGCACGACTCACGCTCGGCACGCTCAATAGCCAACAACATTGTGTGGGCGGTGTACAACGACCGCTGGGGCAACCTATGGGCAGGCACCGACCAGGGCGTGTCCGCGATACAGCGTCGTCCATTCTATACCTACACTCCGCTCAGCGACATCACCCATACGGGCGACGGCAACTGCCTGCACCTCATATTCCGCAGCGCCGACAACATGCTGTGGCTCGGCGGCACCAACGGACTCATAGCCTACAGCGCCACTCACGGATTCCTGCCCGACATGGGTGCCGACATAGCGTGGCATCGCCAGACCTCAACTGCGTACTATATGTCGCACAACCGTGTGCGTCGTGTGTACTCCGACGGCGAGGGTAGGGTGCTCGTATGCACCGACCACGGACTCAATATATACAATCCGAAGACACGACAGATGCGCAACGTCATCGTCACCGACCCCTCGCGACGCTACAGCACGGCGTGGGCTTACGACGTGGTGGACGACGGACGGGGGCGCTACTGGATATGCTCGTATATGGGAGGCGTTTTCGTGGTGGCTAAGGAGAAGCTGCTCAATGCCACCGATGGCGTGATTGTAGCCGACCGACATCTGCTCTCGCAGTTGCAGGGCATACACGTGTGGCAGCTTGTCAAGGACGGACGCGGACGCATCTGGGTGCGAATGTACGACCGCGGACTCGACCGTATCGACCCCAAGACGATGCGTGTGGAGCACGTCGTGGGCAAGGACCGCATCATCAACGACCTCGCTGTAGACCTTAAGGGCAATGTCTGGGCGGCAATGGACGGCGAGATACGCTGCTTCGGCATGAATGCCAAAGACAGCCGTACCTATCACATAGCCGGATATGGCAGCGATGCCACCGCCATACTGTGTCGGGTGGAGGACGATATGTGGGCTGTCATGGGCAACGACTGCTGCATATTGCGTGCCGACGGACGCTCCATGCGCTTCGTTGTGCCCGGATTCCGTCCGCTTGCCATCTGTTACGACCGCGTGTCGCATAGCGTTCTGCTTGGCGGCAACGACGCTGTGGTGAGCATTCCCACTGCTCGCATGAATGAGAAGCGGCAGCGCTGCCACATGTTCATGTCGGGCATGATGGTTGACGGCAAGCCGTTTGTGCCCGAAGAGGGCAGCACGGCGTATCTGTCGGCAGTGACGCTCGCCTCCACACAGAACAACGTGACGTTCCAACTGTCCGACCTCCCCATGTCGGGACAGCAACCCTGCGTGTACGCCTATCGCCTTAAAGGCATCGACCGCACGTGGCAATACCTTCACGGCGAGCGTCATGAGATAAGCTACAACGCCCTGCCTCCGGGCAGTTATACGCTCGAGGTGCGCCAGATTGACGCCCTTGGCGACGCCAAAGACGAGGTGCTCAGCTACGGAGTTACCATTCTTCCGCCCTGGTACTGGTCGCTGTGGGCTAAGATTGTTTATCTGCTTGTGATTGCAGCATTGCTCGTGTGGATAATGAACTTCTACATAATGCGCCGCCGTCTGCATCAGGAGCGCCTTGCCAAGAAGCGCATCATGCAGGAGTCGGCAGCCCGCTCGCAGTTCTTCGACAATCTGTCGCGACAGCTCAAGCAGCCGCTCGGCTCGCTGTTCGGCTCGGTGCTCGACATGCTTCATGCCGAAACCGACACCGCCGGTGTGCGCCGTCTGGAGCAGATGCGCCACGACGTGGTCGATATGAACATGCTTGTGCATAAGGCTCTCGACGTGATGCAGACACGACCCGACAACGACCCTACGCCCAAGACGACGCTTGAGATAGTGGACTTCTGCCGACGGGCTGCCGACGATGCACGCTCGCGCTACGGCAAGGCGGTGGACATAGACTATCGTACGGATGCGCCTACGGCATACGTGTGCGTCGACGTGGTGCGCCTGCAACCCGTGTTGGCTGAGCTTATCGACTTCGCTGTGAACAACCGCAACACCGCCGACCCCGTGCGCATAGCCATAACTACCTGCGACGATAGGGTGCGTATAAACGTAACCATACCCGGCAAGACGATAGCACAGAACGATATACCCTTCGTTTTCAACCGCTACTATCGCATGCCCGACAATATCATGCCTGCCGACACTAACACCTTCGCCCTCGTTCATGAGTTTGCCGAGCAGCAGGGCGGCGCAAGTGTTGTGCATAGCGACGACAACCAGATTGTAGTGACTATGGCTTTCGATCCTGCTCATACCGCTTCGGCTTCATCACAACACGCTGACAGCGTTACTGCTGCGTTCAAGGAGCCTGATGCCGACAGCGCCGACGCCCGCCTGTTGGCTAAGATTACGGACATGGTGGAGGCTCATATAGCCGACTCCGACTTCAATGTGACGCGCCTGCAGGAGTCGCTCGGACTCGGCTCGAAACTGCTCTATCGCAAGGTTAAGCAGATGACGGGCAAGACACCGATTGAGTTTATACGCCACATACGCATGCAGCGTGCTGCCATCATGCTGCGCGAAGGCAGGTTCTCGGTGTCGGAGGTGATGTATATGGTGGGTTTCTCCAACTCAAGCTATTTCTCAAAGGTGTTTCAGAAAACCTATGGCATCACGCCTGCGGAGTATTCAAGAGGATAAACAATGGACCGACTTATACATATATTAAATACCGACATACTGCCACCCCGCCAGTTCACTTTCCCGTTTTGCTATGAGCCGCATCCGCTCTGCCGCCTTGCCGCCGCCGAAGTGCAACGCCACATCGCCGAATCGGGCATCTGGCAGGGCGAAACGAGTTGTGGCAAAATGTTCGGAGTACTCGTAGTAAGGGAAAATGGAAAAGGGAAAAGTGAAGAATCCGATGGCTTTGATGGGGCATTGAGATTTATTGCCGCTTACTCCGGACTGCTTGCCGGACGCAACGACTGGGCTTACTTTGTGCCGCCCGTATTCGATGCCCAGCAGCCCGACGGACACTTCAAAGTGACCGAACGCAGCATTTCCGACATCAACAGAGAGATAGACTGCATACGCCATTCGGATGAATACAAGCGTGTCAAAGCCGAAGAAGCGACGCTGCGACAGTCGGCTGCCGACCGTATTGCTGCCATGAAGCTGCGCATAGCAAGCGCCAAGGCTGAGCGCGACCGCCGTCGCAGCGATGCCCAGGCAGGACTCGTGCACATCAGCGAGGCCGAGGCTGCTGCCATGACACGCGAGAGTCAGACGCTGAAGGCTGACCTTCGCCGGCTAAAGCAGCGTCTCGATGCAGAGCTTTCGGCTGCACATGCCCTCACACAGCAGTACGACGAGCGCATAGCGGCGTTGCGACAGTGCCGCCGCAGCATGAGCGACGAACTGCAACGGTGGCTCTTCATGCAATACCGCATGCTCAACGCGCGTGGCGAAGAGCGCGACCTCATCGACATATTCAGCACCACCACACATGGCATTCCGCCTGCTGGGGCTGGCGACTGCTGCGCCCCCAAGCTGTTGCAGTATGCCTACAGCCACGGACTCCAACCCGTGTGCATGGCTGAATTCTGGTGGGGCGAGTCGCCACGGCAGGAGATACGCCATCATCTGAGCTATTATCCGGCATGCCGCTCGAAGTGCCTGCCCATACTGACGCACATGCTTCAGGGGCTCGACGTAGAACCCAATCCGCTCACGGCGACCGCATCTGAAGAGCTGAAGATGGTGTACGAGGATGACGCAATATGCGTTGTCGACAAGCCGGCAGGCATGCTCTCGGTGCCGGGCAAGGACAATGTGGAGAGCGTAGAGTCGATAATGCGCCAGCGTTGGCACCAGTATGACGGCAATCCGATAATGGTACACCGGCTCGACCGCGACACCAGCGGACTGATGGTAGTGGCACGCACACTTGAAGCCTATCATTCCCTGCAGCAGCAGTTTGCCTGCCGCACCGCAGCCAAGCGCTACGAGGCGGTGCTCGACGGTGTTCCTGCCTCGCAGCAGGGAACCATCAGTCTGCCCCTAATGCCCGACATAATGGACCGTCCGCGCCAACGTGTCGACATGGAGCACGGCAAACCGTCGGTCACCACCTATCGTGTCGTCAGCACGCAGGGCGGTCGCACCCTCGTGTGGCTATATCCCCACACGGGTCGTACGCATCAGTTGCGCGTACACTGTGCCCACCCTCTCGGTCTTGCCACTCCAATACTCGGTGATCCGCTATACGGACGCGGAACGGCAGCGCCACGAATGTATCTGCACGCAGCCGAACTGTCAATAGTGCATCCCACAACTGGGCAACGAATGAAGTGGTTGTCGAAATTCATTTAAATGTTCTGGGAGAGGGGACACCCTCGTCCCCGATAAAGCAATTGATTTCCCCTGATTCTTTCGGGGATGAGGGCGTTCCCGACATAGCAATTGATTCTCGCTAATTCTTTCGGGGACGAGGGCGTCCCCGCTCCCAGTATGTTAGGGAAGAGGGCATTGGTTGCTGCGGAGGCCGGAGACCTCCGCTACTATATAAATGCATTGCATATCGCTCCCTAACACTTAACATTCAACACTTCAAAACCCCCAATTCATCACTTAATATTTAACATTTAATACTTAATAAACCCTTTTTTTTGTCCTAACTGCAACATTTTTTGGCGTATTTTAAAAAAAACTAACAAATGCTTTGCCGATTTTAGAATTTATTATATCTTTGCAAAGACTAATTTATAAACCTATGGACCATTTACTGCAACGATACTAACCCTCGTCTGCAGCAACATATATAAATATCGCCAATAACAGCGATTAAACCATTAAATAACTATATTTACTAACAAACCAAAAGAATTATGCAAAAAGGACATGCTTTTAAGCCCTTAATGAGGGCTGGCTTGACTACGCTCTTGCTCGGTTCGGCTCTTGCTGTAAATGCGCAGAACGCTATCGTGAAGGGTGTTGTGAAAGACACATCAGGTGAGCCTGTTATTGGCGCTTCCGTAAAGGTGAAAGGTTCTAACACAACTGGAACAGTGACAAGCATTGATGGTGACTTCTCTCTCAATGGAGTGCAGAAGGGTCAGACACTGGTCATTACTTACATCGGCTGCGATCCGCAGGAGATTAAGTGGACAGGACAGACACTCGACATCGTGCTGAAGGACAATTCGCAGAGCCTTAATGAGGTGGTTGTCGTAGGTTACGGTACACAGAAGAAGGTGAACGTAACTGGTGCCGTGTCTATGGTAGGCTCGGAAATTCTTGAGGACCGTCCAGTAACCAACGCGTCACAGGCTCTTCAGGGTGCTGTTCCGGGACTTAATTTCTCTACCAACTCTAACGGTGGTATGCTTGACAACACAATGGCAATCTCTATCCGTGGTACTGGTTCTATCGGCAACGGTTCTTCAGACGCTCCACTTATCCTTATAGACGGTATTGAGGGTGACATTAACACGGTCAACCCTAACGACATCGAGAGCGTTTCAGTACTGAAGGATGCCGCTTCGGCTTCTATCTACGGTACACGTGCTGCATTCGGTGTTATACTTGTTACTACAAAGAGCGGTAAGTCGGGCAAGGTACGCGTCAACTATAGCGGCGACGTACGTTTCTCTACAGCTACACAGCTGCCTGAAATGCTCAACTCACTGCAGTTTGCCAACTATTGGAACGTTGCTAATAAAAACGCAACTGGTAGTGACTATTTTAACGAGGAGACTATGATTCGTATTGAGAAGTATCTCAACGGTGAGTACAAGGATCCTTCTCAGACAGAGTACTACGGTGTTGTAGTCAACCCCAGCAACAACCGCTACAACCTTTACGGTGGCTCATTTGCCAATACCAACTGGTTTGACGAATTCTACAAGAAGAACGTTCCCTCAACACAGCACAACCTCTCACTCTCGGGTGGTACAGATAAGGTAAGCTGGCTCATCAGCGCCGGTTACTTGATGAACAACGGTCTTATCCGTCACGGACACGACGAGTTCGACCGCTACACTATGAACGGTAAGATCAGCGCTCAGCTCGCTTCTTGGGCTAAGGTAGAATATTCTACCAAGTTTATGCGTTCTGACTATGAGAAACCACAGTACCTCAGTGGTCTGTTCTTCCATAATATCGCACGCCGCTGGCCGACCTGTCCTACTATCGACCCTAACGGACACTATCCTGACGGTATGGAAATCGCCGAGCTTGAGGACGGTGGTACAACTGCTACACGCAACAACCAGTTCACACAGCAGCTCAACTTCATCTTCACTCCTGTGAAGGGATGGAACATCCACCTCGAAGGCGCTATGCGCAATGAGTTCTACAAGAGCAAGACCGACATGTTCCCAGTATACTCATACTATGCTGACGGCACACGCTGGCAGCGCGACTCTGGCTATGGCTCAGTAGCAAAGGTAAGCGACTACCGTTCAGAGACCGACTATTTCTCAGTAAACGCTTATACCGACTATACTCATTCACTCGGCATGCACAACCTTAAGGGTATGCTTGGTGTCAACTTCGAGAAGTATGGCACAGACAACATCAGCGCATCAGGTACTCACCTTATCACTAACGATTTCCCGTACCTGAGCCTCACACAGAAGAACCCACGCGTGAGCGACGCTTACTGGCACCGTGCTACAGCCGGTTACTTCATGCGACTTAACTACGACTACGACAGCAAGTACATGATGGAGTTCAACCTCCGCTATGACGGCTCGTCACGTTTCACCAACGACAACCGTTGGGCTTGGTTCCCATCAGTATCAGCAGGTTGGAACGTCGCACGCGAAAACTTCTTCAAGCCTCTTGCTAATGTAGTGTCTACCCTCAAACTACGTGCATCTTGGGGTCAGCTTGGTAATACAAGCTCATATTACAGCTCATTCGCTGACTGGTATCCATTCTATCAGCAGCAGGGTGTAGGCTCACAGAACAGCTCATGGCTTATCAACGGCCAGAAGCAGAACACAGCAAGTCTGCCGGGTATCGTTAACAGCACCATGACATGGGAGACTGTTGAGACATACGACGTAGGTTTCGACTTCGCTCTTCTTAGAAACCGCTTGACAGGTTCGTTCGACTGGTACAGCCGTACAACCAAGGACATGATTGGTCCGGCTCCGGTATTGGGCTCAGTACTCGGTGTTAACGCACCTCGTACAAACAACTGCAAGATGCGTTCATCAGGTTGGGAGTTTGAGTTGCAGTGGCGCGACCAGATTGGCGACTTCAAGTATGGAGCGAAGTTCAACATTTCAGACGCTACATCTAAGATTCTTGAATATCCGTTTGAGGGCGAGTTCGACAACCAGAGCATCAACAGCTACTACAACGGCAAGAAGCTTGGCGAAATCTGGGGTTATGAAACAAAGGGCATTGCACAGAGCAATGAAGAGATGAACTCATGGCTCGAGAAGAACAAGCCTAACTGGGGTACCAACTGGCAGGCTGGTGACATTATGTACAAGGACTTGAATGGTGACAATAAGGTAAATTCAGGCGCTGGTACACTTAAGGATCACGGCGACTTGAAGCGCATCGGTAACAGCACACCACGCTACAACTTCGGTATCAATCTTAACGCAGAATGGAAGGGCATCGACTTCTCTATCTTCTTCCAGGGTGTGATGAAGCGCGACTGGAATCCTGATGCAGGACAGCCTTACTTCTGGGGTATTGTTGGTGACGAGTGGCAGAGCTGCGGATTCAAAGAGCACCTCGACTACTGGAGCGAGACCAACAAGAACGCTTACTATCCGAAACCATATCTGAATGGTAGCACACAGAAGAACCAGCAAACACAGACACGCTACTTGCAGAGCGCTGCCTATATGCGTTGTAAGAATATTCAGCTTGGCTACACTCTTCCGCAGGCTATTACAGAGAAGGCTGGCATGAACCGTGTACGCGCATACTTATCTTGCGACAACCTCTTCACAGTGACAGGCCTTTCAAAGATATTCGACCCTGAGGCTCTGAATGGTGGTTGGGGTTCTGGTAAACTCTATCCGCTGCAGCGCACAATAGCTGTCGGACTGAACGTTACATTCTAAAGCTATCACCTTTAAAAATAGACAATATGAAATTTATAAATATTAAAAACCTGCTATTGGGCGCAGCTGTAACAACAGCAACCTTTGGCCTCACCTCATGCAACGACTTGCTCGACATGAAGCCAATCAACCAAATTACACCAGAGGCCTACTATCAGAATGCCGAACAGTTGGCAGCATATCTGAACAACTATTACGATAGTTATCTGGAGATGCCATTCTCTGGCTCTATGTCTCATTCGTGGGGACAGTGGAACGAAGGTAAGGCTAAGTCTGACTGGGATACCGATATCTACTGCTGGGGCGGAGGTAGCACCCAACGCTTCGCAGACGAACATTGGGAAGTATCTTCAGGAAAGGTTCTTCAGGGCTATTACAATGGAGTGCGTATATACAACCACTTTATTAATACCGTACAAAAGCAAATTGATAACGGTACATTGCCAAATTCAGAGGATGTAAAGAACTACCTTGGCGAGGCTTACTTCTTCCGTGCATTGGTTTACTACCGACTTCTGGCTCTCTATGGTGACGTTCCTGTCATCACTGAGGTATTGCCCGACGAAGACAACGTTATCGTTGAGAACTCAAAGCGTACACCACGTAACGAGGTGGCACGTTTCATCCTCTCTGATCTCGACAAGGCTATCGAGATGTGCTACACACGCAGCAAGTTCAACGGCCAGCGCGTTAACCGCGAGGCTGCCCAGCTCATCAAGTCGCGTATAGCTCTGTTTGAGGGTACATTCGAGAAGTATCACCGTGGCTCTGGCCGTGTTCCGGGCGATGCTAACTGGCCAGGCGCTAAGATGTCATACAACCAGGGCAAGACATTCAACCAGGAGGCTGAAGTTAAGTTCTTCCTCACTGAGGCTATGAATGCCGCCAAGGAAGTAGCCGACAATGCAAATCTCGCTGAGAACAACCACAAGATTGACCCTGTATATGGTGACAAGGACGCATGGAACCCGTACTTCAACCTCTTCAGCCAGCCATCACTCGCAAATGTAAATGAGGCTCTGATGTGGAAGCAGTATAGCAAAGAGCATAGTATCATGCACTTGACTGGTCACTCAATGGTAACCGGACAAAACACTGGCTTTACACGTTCGTTCATCCAGACATTCCTTATGAAGAATGGTCTGCCTATATATGCTAACAACAGTGGCTATCACGGCGACGTAACTCTTGACAACGTTAAGGCCGATCGTGATGAGCGTCTGCAGTTGTTTATGTGGGGTGAGAGCACACCTACATACACCGATCCGACAATGCCGAACGTTAAAGAGGACCAGCCATTGCCTGTTTATCTGCCTGCTGACGAGACAGAGGCAAGCCACATCACTAACACAGAGGCAGCAACCCGTTGTATCACTGGCTACCAGCAACGTAAGTACTATACTTATGACGCTGAGCAGACAAAATATTCAGAGCAGTCGACAACCAACGCTTGCCCATTGATGCGTTCAGCAGAAGCTCTGCTCAACTATATGGAGGCTGACTATGAGCTGAACGGCAGACTCGACTCTAAGTCGCAGGAATACTGGCGCACTCTGCGTACACGTGCAGGTGTTGACACCGATTTCCAGAAGACTATCGACGCAACTGACCTCTCTAAGGAGATGGACTTCGGCCGCTACTCTGGCACACAGCTTGTTGACAAGACTCTGTACAATATCCGTCGTGAGCGCGTTACTGAGTTGTTCTCTGAGGGTCTTCGTTTCGCCGACCTCATCCGCTGGCGTGGCTTCGACAATATGCTTACAACAAAGTGGATACCTGAGGGTTGTAACTTCTGGGACAACATGTACAAGCACTACCCTGCTGACATCAAGTGCAACGGTGAGACCGATGCCGTTATCTCATCTAAGTCACTCAGCAAGTATGTTCGCCCGTACAGCAAGTCAATGAATGCCAACAACGAACTGAGAGACGGCTACAAGTGGCACGAGGCTTACTACCTCTATCCAATCGGCATCACCGACATCCGTACAGCTTCAGCCGACCGCTCGCTCGAGAACTCTAATCTCTACCAGAACCCCTACTGGCCGGTATCAGCTGGTGGACACGCAGAGAAGTAATTCTCAGAAAATACAGAATCAGTCTAATGGCTACATAATAAAAGTGGCGTCCCAATTTCGGGGCACCACTTTTATTATAAATGAAACATAATATTTTGGGTTGAACGACGACTGTCTCAAGATGTTCGAGAACTAGACCGCCGTATGCGGAACCGCATGTACGGTGGTGTAAGAGGTCGGTATACGAAAGTAGAAAGAAAACTATTTCGTTTCCTTCTACTCGATTTAGGAACAAGTTGTGAAACTTGTATTTATAATTAGTTATAATTATTGTAGATTGTGAGGAAAGCCAGCGGGTATTTCCAAAATACCTTTCTCAGGCTACGGCGAGGACGCCATAGCCTCCTATAGCTACCCTAAATTAATGTTATTTTATGGCTAAACGTCCGTTATCTCATCAATAATCAGTATTTTTGCAGATTGATTGTATAAGAAACATAAGATAACGACAATATAATATTGTATAAGAAACATAAGATAACGACAATATAATATGGTGAAAATTAAGATAGTAAACCGTGGCCGTCAGCAGTTGCCGGCATACGCTACCGAACTGAGTGCAGGCATGGACTTGCGTGCCAACATCGACGAATCAATAACGCTCAATCCTATGGAGCGCCGCATCATACCCACAGGTCTGTACATAGCGCTGCCTCCTGGATATGAGGCTCAGGTACGCCCACGCTCAGGCTTGGCTTTTAAGCACGGCATAACGGTGCTCAATTCGCCCGGAACAATCGATGCCGACTATCGTGGCGAGATAGGCGTACTGCTCGTCAACCTCTCTAACGAGCCGTTTGTCATCACCGAAGGCGAGCGCATTGCACAGATGGTGATAGCACGTCATGAGCAAGGACAGTTTGAAGTGGTTGACGAACTCGACCAGACCGAACGCGGAGAGGGCGGATACGGCCACACCGGAGTGAAGTAAGCAGCTAACACATTAATGACAATGAATTCATACAAGAATCAGATAATCGGCATCGGAGCAGCCGTGCTGCTCGTCATTGTACCAGCTATTGCCGGCAGCATCGACTCTCGCACTAAGGGTGCGGAACAACGTCCAGATACCGACACGATGACCATCAGTGCCAAGCAGTTGCTCGATGCCACACCGTTGGCAGACAGGCTGTTTCTCGACGCGGTGTGCTGTCAGCTCAGGGGCGACGATTCTACAGCCCTTCAGTTGTTAGACTCGTGCCGAACGGTAAAACCCAATGGAGCCGAAGCTTACTATCGGCTGGCACAACAGTACTTCGATACGGGCAACGACTCGATTGCCACGAAGTATATGGAGCGTGCCGCACGTCTGCAACCTGCCAACGATACCTATCAGGAGAGCGTAGCAGCTACATATATACAGCAGCGCGACTACGACAGCGCAATCAAGGCATACGAAAATCTGTACTCGCACTATCGCGAACGTACCGATATTCTCGACATACTCGTGCGCCTGTATGGTGCGAAGAAGGACTACGCACGTATGCTTTCGACAATAGGCAGAATGGAAAAGGTAGACGGCGAGAGCGACGAACTGACGCTACTGAAGATGAATGTCTATGAGATGCGCCACGACACAAAGAATGCCTATCGCATGCTGAAGGTTCTGAACGACGCACACCCCAACGAACCTAATTATAAGGTGATGCTGGGCAACTGGCTGATGAACCACAACCGTCGTGACGAAGCATTCAAATACTTGCAGGGCGCACTCGCTGACGACCCGCAAAACGCCTTCGCCCTGAACTCGATGTACGACTACTATCGTTCGGGAGGCGACAATGCGGCTGCCGACGAACTGCGCGAGAAGATACTTTTCAGTTCGCAGACCGAGCCGAAGACCAAGGTGACCATGCTGCAGCAGGCAATAAAGGAGTCGGAACAGAACGGTGGTGACAGCGTGGCGGTGCTGAACCTCTTCGACCGCACAATGAAAGCGTCGCCCAAGGATGCCGACATCTCAAACATGAAAGCCATGTACATGAAGCTGAAGGGAATGCCAGACGACTCGGTGAACGCCGCCTTTGAACATACGCTCAGCATTGAGCCGGACAACAATATGGCTCGTGTGAAGCTGATACAAGACAAGTGGGAGAAGAAGAAATGGGACGAGGCAATCAGTTTGAGTACTGCTGGAACGCAATACAATCCCGATGACGTGGTGTTCTATTATTTCTTAGGTCTCGGCTACTTCCAGAAGGATGACGACGACCGCGCTCTCGACGCTCTGAAGCGTGGAGTGGGGGAGATAAACGACCGCACCGACCCCGATATGGCAAGCGACTTCTACGGCTCGATGGGCGACATTCTGTTTAAGAAGAAACGCTCGAAGGAGGCTTTTGAGGCTTACGACAACAGTCTGAAATGGAAAGAAGACAACATAGTGGTGCTCAACAACTATGCTTATTACCTCTCAGAGCTGCGCCGTGACCTAAAGCGTGCCGAGCAGATGAGTTTCAAGACGGTGCAGGCAGAACCCACCAATGCCACCTATCTTGATACGTATGCGTGGATACTCTTCCTGCAGAAGCGATATGACGAGGCACGTGCCTATATAGACAGGGCACTTGAGAACGACAACGATTCGACAAACGGACCCAGTGCAGTGGTGATAGGACACGCTGGCGACATCTATTGCATGTGCGGCGATACCGACCGTGCTGTGGAACTGTGGCAACGTGCACTCAAGGCAGGAGGCGACAAGGCGGTGCTGACGAGAAAGATTAAAACAAAGAAACTGAAGATAGAGGAACAATAAGACAATGAAACGACTAATAACGATACTCTCTGTAGTGCTCTTGCTCGCCTCATGTGCCAGCAAGAAGGTGGCAGGCGACGGAAGTGACACAACTGGGCTGTCGAAGACACAGAAGTCGGAACAGCAGGCGTTCTTGAAGCGTGTGCTTGACAATCAGGTGCAGGCACGTAATATCGTAGCCAGTGCCGATCTGCGACTGGTTGCAGGCAACAAGGATTTCAGCTGCGACGGCAAGATAAGCATGCGTCGCGACGAGGTGATACGACTGCAGCTGTTGCTGCCCATTATACGTACTGAGGTAGCCCGCATCGACTTCACACCCGACTATGTGCTGCTTGTAGACCGTTTCCATAAAGAATACATCAAGGCTTCGTACAAGGACGTGAGCTTTTTGGCAGACAACGGACTGTCGTTCTACTCGCTCCAGGCTCTGTTCTGGAACCAGCTGTTCCTGCCTGGAGAGAAAACGGTGAACGAACAGATGCTGCACCGATTCACATGCGGTCTGGCTGACATGGCTACAACTGTGCCCGTAGGCTTCAAGAATGGCAATATGGAATATCAGTGGAAGGCTTCGAAGAGTACAGCGCAGATTACTGGAGCTGGTGCTAACTATGATAGTGCAGCTCATGGCAAGTCGTCGCTCGTGTGGACATACGACAATTTCCGTTCGTTTGACGGCCGTCAGTTCCCGTTGTCGCAGCAGTTTGCCGTGTCCACAGCAGTCACCGGACGTCAGCAGACAGTGCAGTTGACGGTGAAAATGTCGTCACCCAAGAACTCGGCCGACTGGGACACTACGACACAACTGTCGGGTAAATACAAGAAGATAGAGGCACAGGACATCCTCAAGAAACTCATGTCAATACAGTAAAGCCAATGAAGCAGTATTTAATGGCACTTCTTGCCATAGTGATGCTTGTCGCTCCAGTGGACGCGACGGCTCTGACGCTCATGCAGCAGCGTAAGACTACCACTACGCAGAATAGGAAAAAGACGACAGCAAAGGCTCAGGTAAGAAAGGCTGCCAGCACAAAAAGAAATACAACAGCCAAGAAGTCTACAGCCAGGAGGACTACGTCAAAAAAGAAGGCACGTCCAAATTATTCTACTGCCGAGATTCGCGGATTGCAGTCGAAACGCTCTGCCATGCAGAAGGAGATAAAGAAGCAGGAGGCGGCATTGCGTGCCAATCAGGCAGACGTGAAGAAACGACTCAACGATCTGCTCGTCATCAACAGCGAGATTGACAAGCATCAGAAGAATATAGACGGCATTCAGCAGGACATACATCATATAGATGGCAATATCGGACTGCTCAATGCTCAGCTTTCGACATTGCAGAAGCAGCTGCAGGAGCGTAAGGCCAAGTATGTGAAGTCGATGCGATACATCAACCGACAGCATACGTTGCAAGACCGTCTGATGTTCATATTCTCGGCAAAGAACTTCGCCCAGATGTATCGACGACTCAGATTTGTGCGCGAGTATGCCTCATGGCAGAAGGCACAGGGCGAAATGGTGAAGGTGAAGCAGGCTCAGGTGAACGAGAAACACTCACAGCTGCAGCAGGTGAAGGGTCAGAAAAGCAACATGCTTTATCGCGGGCAGCAGGAACGAAAGCAGCTTGAGGGCAAGCAGCAGGAGCAACAGCAGGTGGTGAACTCGCTGCAGAAGCAGCAGAAGACCATACAGCGCGTCATAGCCAAGCAGCGTAAGGACGCTTCGGCAATAAACGCACAGATAGACCGACTCATTGCCATTGAGGTGGAGAAGGCACGTGTACGTGCCGCCGAGGAAGCAAAACGACGCGCCGCTGAGGCTGCCGCTGCCAAGAAACGTCGTGAGGAAGAGCTTGCACGTAAGCGTGCTGAGGCTGAAAAGGCGCGCCTTGAGAACGAACGCCGACTTCGTGAGGCTCGCGAAGCGGAAGCGCGTGCAAAAGCGGAAGCCCGTGCTGCACAGGAAAGGGAAGAGGCTGCGCGTGCCGAAGCGCAGCGTCAGCGCGATGCCGAAGCAAAGAAGAAGGCTCAAGCGGCTGCCGATGCAGCAGCTCGTCAGGCTGCCGAGCAGAAGGCTGCAGCCGAACAGCGTGCCCGTGAGGCTGAAGCACAGCGTGAAGCGATGGAGCGTAAGGCACGTGCCGACGAACAACGTTCTACAAAGGAGATAGCGCAAGCACGCAAGAATGTGGAGCAGACCAACACGATGTCATCGGTAGACCGTATGATGTCGGGCGGATTTGAAGCCAATAAGGGTCGTCTGCCAATGCCTATAACAGGTAGTGCACGCATAGTAAGCCACTACGGACAGAACAGTGTGGCAGGACTTAAGGGAGTGACTATAGACAACAAGGGCGTAAACATTATGGGTCAGCCCGGCTGCCAGGCACGCGCCATATACGACGGCGAGGTGAGTGCAGTGTTCGGATACGGCGGTTCGTTCGTAGTGATGGTTCGCCATGGTGCCTACATATCAGTATATTGCAACCTGCGTTCGGTCAATGTTCAGCGCGGACAGAAGGTGTCTACACGTCAGAGCCTGGGCTCTGTGGCACAAGATAATATCCTTCAGTTCCAGTTGCGTAAAATGCAGAACCGCCTGAACCCTGAGGCGTGGATAGGAAGATAATAGAAGCCCCACCCCCAGCCCCACAAAGCCCCACCCCCCCCCAGCCCCTCCCCCGCAGGGAGTGGTATGCACTGTAAACTTGCATGTTTTTGTGGTTATTGTTGTTGTGTATCGGCTTTTTGTGGACTATAGAATAGAAAATGTAGTAAATATTTGTGTACGTTGCAGAAATTTAGTAATTTTGCATCGTTCAGTGGAATGAGGGGCTCCGAGAGAGCTCCTCATTTTTTATTCTCTAATGTATTTATATGATAGACAAAAACACCGTAAAAAGTATTGTTAATGAGTGGCTCGACGGCAAGGAATACTTTCTTGTCGACGTGGAAGTAAGCCCCGACGACCGCATCGTGGTTGAGATAGACCATGCCGATGGCGTGTGGATTGAAGACTGCGTGGAGTTGAGCCGTTATATCGAAGATCATCTGAGCCGCGACGAGGAGGACTACGAACTCGAAGTAGGTTCGGCAGGACTCGGTCAGCCTTTTAAGGTGCCGCAGCAGTATCACTGCTTTGTAGGCAAGGACGTGGAGGTGCTCGATGCCGATGGTCTGAAGTATAAAGGCGTACTGAAGAGCGTTGACGGCAATGACTTTGTGGTGACTGTTCAGGAGAAACAGAAAGTGGAAGGCAAGAAGCGTCCGCAGATAGTGGAAGTAGACCGCGCGTTCCATATGGATAAGGTGAAATATACAAAATACTTAATAAATTTCAAATAAGCTATGGCAGCAGCAAAGAAAGACGATATTGTGAGCATGTTCGACTCGTTCAAGGAATTCAAGGAGACCAAGAACATCGACCGCACCACTTTAGTAAGCGTTCTGGAAGAGAGCTTCCGTAACGTTCTGGCAAAGATATTCGGCAGCGACGAGAACTTCGACGTTATCGTCAACCCCGATAAGGGCGACTTCGAGATATACCGCAACCGTGTGGTTGTAGCTGACGGCGAAGTGGAAGACGAGAACAAGCAGATCGCTCTGAAAGAGGCACGCAAGATAGAACCCGACTACGAGGTAGGTGAGGACGTATCAGAACGTGTTGAATTTGCCAAGTTTGGCCGCCGTGCCATACTCAACTTGCGACAGACTCTCGCATCAAAGATTCTTGAACTTGAGCACGACTCGCTATATAATAAGTATAAGGATCGCGTAGGTCAGGTTATCGCAGCTGAGGTTTATCAGGTTTGGAAGCGTGAGGTACTCGTTGTAGACGATGAGAACAACGAGCTCATCCTGCCTAAGGCTGAGCAGATTCCTGCCGACCAGTATCGCAAGGGCGAGACAATACGCGCCGTCATCGAGCGTGTAGACAACGAGAACAACAACCCCAAGATTATTCTTTCGCGTACAAGCCCAATGTTCCTGCAGCGTCTGTTGGAGGCTGAAGTGCCCGAAATAGCAGAAGGACTCATCGCTATCCGCCGCATCGCACGCATGCCGGGTGAGCGTGCTAAGATTGCCGTTGAGAGTTTCGATGACCGTATTGACCCGGTAGGAGCCTGCGTAGGCGTTAAGGGTAGCCGTGTGCACGGCATTGTTCACGAACTGTGCAACGAGAATATCGACGTAATCAACTACACCGCCAATACAAAGCTCTTCATCCAGCGTGCACTTTCGCCCGCTAAGGTGTCGACTATCAAGATAGACGAGGAGAACCACAAGGCTGAGGTTTACCTTAAGCCAGAGGAGGTGAGCCTTGCTATCGGCCGTGGCGGTATGAACATCAAGCTTGCGTCTATGCTGACCGAGTACACCATCGACGTATTCCGCGAGGTGAGCGAGGAGGATGCCGACGAGGATATCTATCTCGACGAGTTCTCTGATGAAATCGACCAGTGGGTGATTGATGCCATTAAGGGCATCGGTCTGGACACCGCTAAGGCCGTACTCAATGCACCACGCGACATGCTTGTTGAAAAGGCCGACCTCGAAGAGGAGACCGTAGACAACGTGCTGAAAGTGCTCCGCGCCGAGTTCGAGTAAGCGGATATTTCATATAAGGGGGCTTCAGAAACCGCGAGGTTTCTTGGAACTCCCTTAGCGAGTATCTAATAGAAACTCAAGTTTTGCATGTCACGGACATGCTGTAAGTAATTAATTTAAACCCTAACAAAGCAAAAGGAAAAGACGTAGACAGAGTAGCGGACAAAGCAGAGGTAGGCAGACGTTTTACTTTTTTACTCTTTTACTCTTTTACTTTTAAAACAGATAAATATGAGCATCAGGTTAAACAAAGCATTACGAGAGTTGAATATAGGACTCCAGACGGCAGTGGAGTTCCTTGAGAAAAGAAGCGAACTGGGAGAGGTGAAGGCCGAGCCGAGCTTCAAACTGAGTGACGCTCAGTACAACGCCCTCGCTGGAGCTTTCCAGCAGGACAAGGAGGTGCGTTCTCAAGCTGAAAAACTCTTGCAGAAAAAGCCGAAAGAGAAGAAGAAGGACGACAACCGTGCCGAACGACTTCTTTCATCATCTACCCAACAGCAGTATAAGCCGTTGGGCAAGATTGACCTTGACAGTATCGGAAAGAAACCTTCCGAGCTGAAGCCAGCTGCACCTGAGGCTCGTAAGGAGCCTCAGGCCAAGACTGCTGCCGTTAGTCAGAAGCCGGCAAACAACAAAACAACACAGGGCAGCGAGGCTACTGCCGACAAGACTGTGGAAAAGACGGAAACAAAAAAAATACAAAAGCCAGTGGTTCAAGACAAAGAGAACAAACCCAAAGTGAAGCAGGAGCCTACTATGGCTGCCAAAACAACGGATGCGAAACCAGCCGCAACCACCGAGACATCAGCCGCTGAGACGACCAAGACCGACTCAACATTGTTCACCACAAAGAGCGAGAAGAAGATGCTCAATACTCCTAAGGTGAACGTACTCGGCAAAATCGACCTCAATGCGCTCAACCAGAGCACACGCCCCAAGAAGAAGTCGAAGGAAGAAAAGCGCAAGGAGCGTGAGGAGAAATCGCAGCAACAGCGCGGCGACAAGAAGAAGCGCGAGCGTATTAATAAGGTTCGTGTAGACATAAATTCAGCTGCCAACCAGCCAGGCGGACAGGGTGGCAAGAACACCAACGCCGGAGGTAACGGTGGCGGAAGCGGCAAGAACAAGAAGAAGAATCGTGGACGCGGACAGCAGAAACCTGCTGAGGTGAATGACGAAGACGTTGCACGCCAGGTAAAGGAAACTCTCGCACGACTCACTAATAAGCAGAACCAGAACAAGAAGGGTGCTAAGTATCGTAAGGAGAAGCGTGAGGCTGCTCAGGAAAAAATGAATGAGGAGCGTCGTGAAGAGAAGAAGGAGAGCAAAACACTGAAGCTGACCGAGTTTGTGACTGTTTCGGAACTGGCTACTATGATGAACGTATCGGTAAACCAGGTGATCGGAACACTCATGAGCGTAGGTATTATGGTGTCAATCAACCAGCGTTTGGATGCCGAGACCATCAACCTCGTAGCAGAGGAGTTCGGATTCAAGACCGAATATGTCAGCGCTGAGGTGCAGGAGGCAATCACTGAGGTAGAGGATGACGAGAATGATCTTGTTCCGCGTGCTCCGATTGTTACCGTAATGGGTCATGTAGACCATGGTAAGACATCATTGCTCGACTATATACGCAAGACAAACGTTATCGCCGGCGAGGCTGGTGGTATCACTCAGCACATTGGTGCATACAACGTTCAACTTGAGGACGGACGCAAGATAACATTCCTCGATACTCCGGGTCATGAGGCGTTTACCGCCATGCGTGCCCGTGGCGCTCAGGTGACCGATATCGCCATCATCATCATCGCTGCCGACGATGCTGTGATGCCTACTACCAAGGAGGCAATAGCGCACTGTCAGGCTGCCAACGTACCGATGGTGTTCGCCATCAACAAGATAGACAAGCCGGGTGCAAACCCCGACCGTGTACGTGAGGAACTGTCGGCTATGAATCTCCTTGTTGAGGAGTGGGGAGGTAAATATCAGTGTCAGGAAATCAGTGCCAAGAAGGGACAGGGCGTTAACGATCTTCTGGAGAAGGTGCTGCTTGAGGCTGAAATGCTCGACCTCAAGGCCAATCCTAACCGTAAGGCTACTGGCTCAATCATCGAGTCGTCGCTCGACAAGGGTCGTGGCTACGTTTCGACAGTGCTCGTAAGCAACGGTACGCTGCGCGTAGGCGACAACATCATCGCCGGAACATCATGGGGCCGTATCAAGGCTATGTTCAACGAGCGTAACCAGCGCATCGAGTCGGCAGGACCGGCTGAACCAGCTATCATCCTCGGACTCAACGGTGCTCCTACTGCGGGCGACTCATTCCACACTCTTGAGACAGAGCAGGAGGCACGCGACATTGCCAACAAGCGTCTGCAACTGCAGCGTGAGCAGGGTCTGCGTACTCAGAAACGTCTTACACTGTCGGACATCTCTCATCGTATCGCACTCGGTTCGTTCAAGGAACTCAACATCATCGTCAAGGGCGATACAGACGGTTCAATCGAGGCTCTGTCGGATTCGTTCATCAAGATGTCTACCGAGAAGATCAAGGTTGATGTTATATACAAGGCTGTGGGACAGATTTCAGAGAGCGATGTTACGCTCGCTGATGCTTCTGATGCCATCATCGTCGGCTTCCAGGTACGTCCTTCTGCAGCAGCACGCAAGCTTGCTGAGCAGGAGGGTGTAGAAATCAACACCTACTCAGTAATCTACGATGCTATCGACGATGTCAAGTCAGCCATGATTGGTATGCTCGACAAGGTGAAGAAGGAGGTTGTCACCGGTCAGGTTGAGGTACGCGAGGTATACAAGATTTCTAAGGTCGGAACCGTTGCCGGATGTTACGTTACCGAGGGTAAGGTACACCGTGCCGACAAGGCGCGCGTCGTACGCGACGGTATCGTGGTTCACACCGCCGAGATTGCTGCCCTCAAGCGCTACAAGGACGACGTTAAGGAGGTTGCCACCAACTTCGAGTGTGGTATCTCGCTCGTCAACTTCAACGACATCCAGCAGGGTGACGTGCTCGAGACCTTCACCGAGATTGAAGTTAAGCAGACTCTGTAATAATACTTACATAAGCAAAATTGCCGTGTTGGGAATTAGTTCCTTGCACGGCAATTTTTTGTTATAATAAAATAATGTATATTTTTCGTTAAATCACTACGGATTTAGTAATTTTGCATTTTAAAACAGAACGTCGGAATGCACGGCTCAAATGAGCGCCCGGCATCCGGCTAACTTACTGCAAAAATGGAAAATAAAGATACAAAAAATGCCTTTGTGCGCCAGGTGGCTGAGCAGAAATACGAATACGGCTTCACCACCGACGTGCATACCGACATCATAGAGAAGGGACTCAACGAGGACGTTGTGCGACTCATCTCCCAGAAGAAGGGAGAGCCGGAATGGATGCTCGAGTTCCGATTGAAGGCGTTCCGCCACTGGCAGACACTCGAACAGCCCACATGGGGACATGTTCATCTGCCCGAAATCGACTATCAGGCAATCTCTTACTATGCCGACCCGCTCGCAAAGAAACCTAAGGACGAGAAGAAGGAGATAGACCCCGAGCTGATGAAGACATTCGACAAACTCGGCATTCCACTTGAAGAGCGCTTGGCACTGAGCGGAGTGGCTGTAGATGCCATCATGGACTCAGTGTCGGTGAAGACAACATTCTCACAGCATCTTGCCGAGAAAGGCATCATATTCTGCTCTATCGGCGACGCCATAAAGAACCATCCCGACCTCGTGAAGCAGTATCTCGGTTCGGTAGTGCCGTATCGTGATAACTTCTATGCAGCGCTCAACAGTGCTGTATTCAGCGACGGTTCGTTCGTATATATCCCGAAAGGCGTGCGCTGTCCGATGGAGCTGAGCTCTTACTTCCGCATCAATGCCCGCAACACGGGTCAGTTTGAGCGTACTCTCATCATTGCCGACGACGATGCTTACGTTTCGTATCTCGAAGGATGCACCGCTCCGATGCGCGACGAGAACCAGCTGCACGCCGCTATCGTGGAGATTATCGTCAATGACAACGCCGAGGTGAAGTACTCAACTGTGCAGAATTGGTATCCAGGCGATGAGAACGGCAAGGGTGGTGTGCTCAACCTTGTTACCAAACGTGGCGACCTGCGCGGTGTCAACTCAAAACTCTCGTGGACTCAGGTGGAGACAGGTTCTGCTATTACATGGAAATATCCATCATGTATTCTGCGTGGCGATGGTTCGCAGGCAGAGTTCTATTCAGTGGCAGTGACCAACAACTATCAGGAGGCAGATACTGGAACGAAGATGATTCATATGGGCAAGAACACCAAGTCGACAATCATTTCGAAGGGAATATCAGCCGGGCACAGCCAGAACTCATACCGTGGACTGGTACGTGCCACAAGCAATGCCGACAACGCCCGCAACTATTCGTCGTGCGACTCGTTGCTGCTCGGTTCCGACTGCGGTGCTCACACATTCCCCTATATGGACATCCACAACGACACTGCTGTGGTAGAGCACGAGGCTACAACCTCAAAAATCTCAGAAGACCAGCTCTTCTACTGTAACCAGCGTGGCATCCCGACCGAGCAAGCTGTAGGACTCATCGTGAACGGATACGCCAAGGAAGTGCTAAACAAACTGCCTATGGAGTTCGCCGTTGAGGCTCAGAAGCTGCTGAGCGTATCGTTGGAAGGAACGGTAGGATAAAAGTTTTGGGTTTTGAGTTTTGAATTTAGAACGGTCGGCAAATCCGATGTTGAATTAATGAATTTTGAATTATGAGTTCATAAAACTCGAAATTCAGAACTCAAGACTCAAAATAGCCGCAGGCAATAATCCAAGACTAAAATCTTTAATATATGTTCAACAAGATTCTCTTGACATCCGCACTCTTAGCAGCTCCTATATATATGTCGGCAGCCAATGACGACGATGACGACACGTCGCGTCGTTGGGCTGTCATTGCAGGCATGAATATCTCTTGTCCTACTACGGCAAGCCACGAACAGTCGCAGTCGTATGTGGAAAAAGCAGGGGCGTTCGGCTCGCCTATGGGCAATTTGATGCTGGAGTATTATCTCTCCAATGACCATTTCTCGTTGGTTGGTGGCTACAATGCGGAGACTCAGGAGTGGTTCAGCAGCGATGTCTCGGCAACAATGCGCAATATATCAGTCGGTGTACGCTACTATCCGCTACGTTCCAGTTGTGCCATTCAGCCTTATGCCTCGCTTATGACTTACACCAATGTTGGCTCGCGGCATGAACAGCACAACATGAGCTGCACTGGAGAAACTCACAGTTATGAGCGCAACTACGACATTAGCTATCCACGACTGAGTATAGCCCCGACCGTAGGTCTTGACTGCTACATCTTGTCTTCGCTTGCTTTGGAATTCCAATATGGTTTTCCGCTCGCCTTTGACGGCAAGACTCGCGTAATCTCCACATACAGCGGACAGCCTACAGTATACAGGATGCACTCCAACATGCACCGCCATAACATTCAGATAGGGGTGAAGGCGACATTCCCGTTCTGCTTTACATCAGACGACGGCAACAGTATCTACAAATTCATATGTAAGGCTCTTGGCTTATACTACTCTGATGACGAGCCTAACAGGGAGACGAAGAAAGAACGTCGTAAGTCGAACCTCAACAAAGTGCTCAATTCATACTAAATTTATAAAATCAAGATATGTTAGAAGTAAAGAACCTCCACGCCACAATCGCTGGCAAGGAAATACTCCGAGGCATCAACCTCACAATCAAGGATGGCGAGATACACGCCATTATGGGACCTAACGGTTCTGGCAAGTCAACTCTCAGTGCTGTGCTAACTGGTAATCCTCTCTATGAGGTAACGGAAGGCGAGGCATGGTTTAACGGCAAGAACATCCTTGAGATGAAGCCTGAAGATCGTGCACACGAAGGGATCTTCCTCTCGTTCCAGTATCCGGTGGAGATACCGGGTGTATCGATGACCAACTTCCTCAAGGCTGCTGTCAACGAGAAGCGCAAGTATCAGGGTCTGCCCGAACTTAAGGCAGGCGACTTCCTGAAGCTAATGAATGAGAAGCGCAAGATTGTAGAACTCGACTCGAAGTTCACACGCCGCTCAGTAAACGAGGGTTTCTCGGGCGGCGAGAAGAAGCGCAACGAGATATTCCAGATGGCTATGCTCGAGCCGAAGCTTGCCATTCTTGATGAGACCGACTCTGGTCTTGATGTAGACGCAATGCGCATCGTTGCCGACGGCGTTAACAAGATGCACAATCCCGAGACATCAGCCATTGTAATCACTCACTACGAGCGCCTGCTCGACATGATAAAGCCCGACGTTGTGCACGTGCTCTATAAGGGACGCATCGTGAAGACTGCCGGACCGGAGCTTGCCAAGGAGATTGAGCAGCGAGGCTACGACTGGATTAAAGCAGAGGTTGAAGAGTAGTTTTGAATGTTGAGTTTTGAATTTTGAATTATCGGCAAAGCCGATTTTGATTTATTCAATTTTGAGTTT
Organism: uncultured Prevotella sp.; assembly: GCA_900546575.1. Lineage (GTDB taxonomy): Bacteria > Bacteroidota > Bacteroidia > Bacteroidales > Bacteroidaceae > Prevotella. The sequence goes on along the minus strand of URDM01000009.1, from coordinate 21,457 downwards.
TTGAATTATTGATGAATTCAATAAATCATAAATCAAAATTCAAAAAATCGTAATTGTGACAAAGTAGCAACAATTCAGAATTCAAAATTCAAAACTCATAATTGCGGCTTGCCGCAACAATTCAAAACTCAAAACTCAAAATTCAAAACTCATAATATGAACAGTGAACAACAATACATCGACCTTTATCGTAACACACGCGAACAAATCTGCGCACACAGCGCCGACGCATTGAACGCAGTGCGTGACGCAGCCTTTGCCGATTTCGAGCGCTTGGGTTTCCCGTCACGAAAGGTTGAGAGATATAAATATACAACTATCGACAAGCTCTTCGAACCAAACTACGGATTGAACATCAACCGTATCGAAGTGCCAGTTGATCCATACAAGGCGTTCCGTTGCGACGTTCCTAATCTCAGTACATCGCTCTACTTCATAGTAAACGACCAGTTCCGTCAGACATTGCAGCCTAAGGAGAACCTCCCGGAAGGTATTGTAGTAACGTCGCTTGCCGATTATGCCAAGCAGAACCCGGAGTTTGTTGCCAAATACTACGCTCGTCTGGCTAAGACTGACGAGGACGGCATAACTGCTCTCAACACAATGCTGGCACAGGATGGATTGCTGGTGTACGTAAAGAAGAATGTTGTAGTTGACAAGACTGTACAGGTGATAAACATTCTGCGCTCTGCTGTAGACCTGATGGTAAACCGTCGTGTACTCATCGTCATGGAAGAAGGCGCTAGTGCAAAGTTTCTCTTCTGCGACCATGCTGCCGACGACAGCCAGTACCTTACAACACAGATTATCGAGGCTTATGTCGGAGCCAACGCTTCACTCGAACTGTACTGCATGGAGGAAACTCACTACAAGAACACACGTGTGTCGAACGTATATGTTGAGCAGCAGTGCGATTCACGTTTCCACCATAATGTAATCACTTTGCACAATGGAGTCACCCGCAACCGTCTCGACGTGATGCTGAAGGGTGAAGGTGCCGAGTGCTGGTGCAACGGTTGCGTGATAGCCGACAAGACACAGCACGTCGACAACAACACGCTCATCGACCATCAGGTGAGCCACTGTACGAGTCACGAGCTCTACAAGTATGTGCTCGACGACAAGTCGACTGGAGCGTTCGCAGGTCGTGTTCTCGTGCGTCATGGAGCACAGAAGACTGTCAGCGAAGAGGTAAACCAGAACCTTTGCACCACAAAGACAGCCAGAATGTACACCCAGCCGATGCTTGAGATATACGCCGACGACGTGAAATGCTCGCATGGCTCTACCGTAGGACAGCTCAATGATGCCGCATTGTTCTATATGCGACAGCGTGGCATCAGTGAGAAGGAAGCCAAACTGCTTCTCGAGTTTGCCTTTGTCAATGAGGTGATAGACCAGATACAGCTTGAACCCTTACGTGATCGTTTGCACTATCTCGTAGAGAAGCGATTCCGTGGCGAACTGAGCAAGTGCGAAGGCTGCAAAATGTGCAAGTAAAAGGAAATGTGAAAAGAGAAAAGTGAAAAATCCAAATGTTTAGAGGAATATACAATTCTCTTTACTATCTGATTCTTCACTTTTCACTTTCCCCTCTTCACTTTTCCACACCTCTCTATTATTAGGCTATTTGATTTTTCACTTTTCACTTTTCTCTCTTCCCTTACCAATATGTACGATATCAATAAAGTCCGCGCCGACTTCCCCATACTTTCGCGCACCGTCTACGACCGTCCGCTCGTATATCTCGACAATGCGGCTACGACACAGAAGCCATTGTGTGTGCTTGATGCCATGCGCGATGAATATTTCAACGCCAATGCCAACGTACATCGTGGCGTGCATTATCTGTCGCAGCGTGCCACCGACCTGCATGAGGCAGCTCGTGAGACCGTTCGCAAGTTTATCAATGCTCCCAAAATCGAAGAGATTATCTTCACCCGCGGCACAACAGAGAGTATCAATCTTGTCGTTTCTTCGTTCTGCGAGGAATTTATGCACGAGGGCGACGAGGTGATAGTGTCGGTGATGGAGCACCACTCCAATATCGTGCCCTGGCAGTTGCAGGCCGCCAAGCGTGGCATTGCGCTCAAAGTGATACCTATGGACGACAGCGGAAAGCTCGATATGGAGACTTATGAGCAGCTCTTCAGCGACAAAACAAAGATTGTCAGCGTTGCTCATGTCAGCAATACGCTCGGAACTGTCAATCCCGTGAATGAGATTATCCGCATAGCCCACGATCACGGCGTGCCCGTATTGGTAGACGGAGCGCAGTCGACTCCTCATTTTGCAGTAGACGTGCAGGCTATGGACTGCGACTTCTTTGCCTTTTCCGGTCATAAGATTTACGGTCCGACGGGCATTGGAGTGCTGTATGGCAAGGAAGAGTGGCTCGACCGTATGCCGCCCTATCAGGGTGGAGGTGAAATGATAGAGAGTGTGAGCTTCGAGAAGACGGTGTTCGAGAAGCTGCCGTTCAAGTTTGAGGCAGGCACTCCTGACTATGTAGCCACTCACGGACTTGCAACAGCCCTTGATTATGTGTCGGCTCTCGGCATGGACAACATTGCCCGACATGAGCACGAACTCACCGAATACTGCATGCAGCAGTTGGCTGAGATACCCGATATGCGCCTTTTCGGCACCACTGAGGGCAAGGATGCTGTAGTGTCGTTCCTTGTAGGTGACATCCATCACCTTGATATGGGCACCCTGCTCGACCGTCTCGGCATAGCCGTGCGCACCGGTCATCATTGCGCTCAGCCCGTAATGGACCGTCTTGGCGTTCAAGGTGTGGTGCGAGCATCGTTCGCATTGTATAATACTAAGGAAGAAATCGACGCTCTTGTCGCTGGTGTGAGAAGAGTAAGTCAGATGTTCTGATACTCTTATTTACCGAATATTCATCAGGCTATGGCTTCTGACCATAGCCTGCACAAACTGCTTGACTATGGAACTCGAACATTTACTTTATTTGATGTACGGCATGTGCATCATGTTTCATCTGATGATGGCGTGGATATTCAGCCGTCACAGTCTGCCGTTGTCCAAACGTCTGATAGGTGCACTCATGTTGCTGGTTGCGCTACAGTATATTAAAGACTTGCCATGGGTGAGTTCTTTTTATGTTGACAATTGTTTCCACGACCGTTTGTCAACGTGTTTCGATATAGTCACCGTGCCGGTTTACGCCATGGTGTTGTTCGAGTTCTGTCGTCCAGGTTCTGTTACATTGCGTCGTGGCTTACTGGCTGAGTTGCCGTTTCTGATATTCTCCTTATTATATATAGTCTTCGTCAACTCATTCTTTTTCTATGTTCTTATTGCAATGTCTATCGTCTACGGCACATGGTGTGCCGTGTGGACTCTGCATGAATTGCCGGTCTATCATCGTCGGTTGAAGGAGGAGTATTCGTACGATGAAGAAATCAATCTGCATTGGCTTCGTGGAGTGATGCTGTTGTTCTATCTTATACTTGCCGCATGGGTATATCAAGCACTGTTTCAAGGCTTTTTGTCCGACCTGATTTACATGATTACCTCGCTGGTGTCATGGTCGGTAGTCTGCTATTTCATCAACAGGCAGGATGTCGTGATTAAGACGGTGGCGTGTGGAGGCGACAGCGAGTCTGCTGATGTGCAGACTTCAGAAGTGCAAACGTTCTCCCTGCCCTCCGAAACCGAATCATCTGTTCCTTCTGCCGTGGCCACTTCTGCCGATGTTCAGATAGCGCAATGCATACAGAAGGCGTTCGAAGAAGATAAGGTCTATCTCAATCCCAAGCTTCGTCTTTCCGATCTTGCAGCCCGCATAGGCACCAACCGTACCTATATGAGCCAGTATTTCAATCAGAGATGCGAACAGTCGTTTTACGAATACGTCAACGATTACCGCATCCGACATTCAATGCAATTGCTGAGCGACACCGACCTTACTCTTGAGGTAGTGGCTGAGATGTCGGGATTCAATTCGCTGTCAACCTTCCGTCGTGCTTTCATCCAGCAAAATGGGCGCAGTCCGCAGCAATATCGTAGCGAAATGGCTCTGTAGGTGTCTCATATGCTACACTTCGCACCGCAATGGCAATCAGACTCCGATTTGAATGAACGTTTTGAGAGCGATTTTTTACCGTATGGAATGTTTTTTTACATTTTGACATGCGCTTATTCCGAAGAATTTTATATCTTTGCTACCGCTGTTAAGACGTATAATACGTGTATAAGTATATACTGAAGAATGACACAAAAACTATCAATATATATTATGCCCGGATGTCGCATGGCGGCCACGGGCAGAACACACGATTGAAATATTAATTGACGGAAACTATTAGGTATTCAGAAAAAGTAGAATTGCAGATTATGTTCTGCACTGCGATAGTAGTGAAAAAAGGTTTTTTGAAAACAGAAAAATTCGTAAAAGCAGTTTGTAATTGTTTGATAATGACAATTTGAATTGGGCCGTTTGGCAGTGATGCCGGGCGGCCTTTGCTTTTTGTATGCAATTACACTTAATTCACCCTAATAATTTGGCTGTTTCGAATTTTATTGCGTAATTTGCGCTTAATAACGTAACAAAAATCTACAATGCAATATACAATTAATGTAAGGGGCCAGCTCATTGACCTCTCCCGACCCATGGTTATGGGCATACTCAATGCCACCCCCGACTCATTCTATAGCGGTTCGCGCAAGCAGACCGAAACGGAGATAGCCGACCGTGCCAACCAAATCATTGCCGAAGGCGGGCGCATCATCGATGTCGGTGCCTTCTCGACACGTCCCGGAGCCGACGTTGTGAGCATGGAGGAGGAGACGGCACGCCTGAAGCATGCCCTTCAGATAGTGCGCCGTGAACAGCCCGATGCCATAGTCAGCGTCGACACCTATCGTCCGCTTGTGGCACGCAGATGCGTTGAGGAGTTCGGAGCCGACATAATCAACGATGTCTCGGAGGGCGGTCTGACTGGAATTGTAGGTCAGGCGATACACGAAGAGGGCGATATGTTCGAGACCGTAGCCCGTCTTGGCGTACCTTATATATTAATGTCGGTGCAGCCAACGCTCGAAAAGATGATGCTCGGCTTTTCCGAAGAGGTGCAGCGACTGCATAGTCTGGGTGCCAAGGACATCATACTCGACCCTGGCTACGGTTTCGGCAAGACGCTTGAGCAGAACTACGAGATAATGAAACACTCGGAGTGTCTGCTGGAATTAGGTCTGCCCGTGCTCGTAGGCATATCGCGCAAAAGCATGATATACAAGCTCCTGGGTGGCGACCCTACCACATCGCTCAACGGCACCACCGTGCTCAACACCATATCATTGCAGAAGGGAGCTTCAATACTTCGTGTACACGATGTGAAGGAGGCGGTAGAAGCAACCCAGCTGCTTCAGAAGTTTTGAATTATGAATTTTGAGTTTTGAATTGTCGGCTTTCAGCCGATTGCGAATTATATAATTTTGATTTAAGAGTTGCTTATATAATAATGTATATAATAATTCAAGATTCAAGACTCAAGACTCAAAATTGCAGTAGCATACCGCAACAATTCAAAACTCAAAATTCAAAACTCGTAATTCAGAATATATGTTTGCATTCGGAATAAAAGACATCATTGACATATTGCTTGTCGCCCTGATGCTCTACTACATCTACCGTCTGATGAAGGAGAGCCGTTCGCTCAATGTCTTCATCGGTATAATCGTGTTCATAATGGTGTGGCTCTTCGTGAGCCAGGTGCTCGAGATGCGGCTCCTTGGTGCCATAATGGACAAGCTGGTAAGCGTGGGTGTGATCGGCTTGATAGTGCTCTTTCAGGAAGAGATACGCCGATTCCTTTACTCGCTTGGTGCCCATCAGCGCTTCAAGCAGTTCACGCAGCTGTTCATGGTAGGCGGCAAGGACAAGAAGAAACTCATTGACAAGGAGACCATCATGCCCATCGTGCTGGCGTGTATAGATATGTCGCGCGGCAAGGTAGGCGCCCTCATGGTAATAGAGCGTGGCGTACGGCTTGACGACATCGTTGATACGGGCGACCTTATCGACGCTCGCATTAACCAGCGGCTTATCGAGAACATCTTCTTCAAGAACTCGCCGCTGCACGACGGAGCCATGGTCATCACCGGCAAGCGCATACGTGCCGCCGGATGTATTCTGCCTGTTGCCCACAACCACGACATTCCCAAGGAATTAGGACTGCGCCATCGTGCCGCACTCGGCATTTCGCAGGACAGCGACTGTATAGCCATTGTGGTGTCCGAAGAGACCGGAGGCATCAGTGTGGCAATAAAAGGAGAGTTCCAGTTGCGCCTTTCGGCCGAGAAACTCGAGAATATCCTATCAAAAGAGATGAACTTCTAAAATAAATGAGTTACGCACGGCGTAACTCATTTATTTTTACTAATTTTGCAAAGTCAATGTGACAAAATAACTAAATACGGATTATTAAAAACTAAAGTTATTCCACATAATTATGAACTTACTTGAACACATCGTTGCGCGCGCCAAGAGCGACAAACAGCGCATCGTGCTCCCCGAGGCTACAGAGGAGCGTACACTTAGAGCAGCCGACCGCGTATTGGCCGACGACATTGCCATTCTTATCCTCATCGGCAACCCTGAGGAAATCAAGACACTTGCCGGGAAGTGGGATCTCCACAACATCGACAAGGCAACAATTGTCGACCCTGAGAACAATCCTAAAGCCGAGGAGTATGCAACTCTGCTTGCCGAGCTGCGCAAGAAGAAGGGCATGACCATCGAGCAGGCTCGCGAACTCGTGAAGAATCCGCTCTATCTCGGTTGCATGATCATCAAGACAGAGGGTGCAGACGGTCAGATTTCAGGTGCATTGAGCACAACTGGCGACACATTGCGTCCTGCCTTGCAGATTATCAAGTGCGCCCCGGGCGTGACATGTGTCAGCGGTGCAATGCTTATGCTTACACACGAGCATCAGTATGGTGATGACGGTATCATCGTTATGGGCGACGTTGCCGTAACACCGGTTCCTACAGCCGACCAGCTTGCTCAGATTGCTGTATGTACAGCACAGACAGCACGCTCGGTTGCCGGCATCCAGGACCCACGCGTTGCTATGCTCAGCTTCTCGACAAAGGGTTCAGCCAGCCACGAGGTAGTTGACAAGGTTGTTGAGGCTACACGCTTGGCTCACGAGATGGCTCCTGAGCTCAAGCTCGACGGCGAACTCCAGGCCGACGCAGCACTCGTTCCTGCAGTAGGCGAGAAGAAGGCTCCGGGCTCACAGATTGCCGGTCACGCCAACGTACTCGTTGTTCCAAACCTCGAAGTAGGCAACATCTCTTACAAACTCGTGCAGCGTCTCGGCGACGCCATTGCCATCGGTCCGATCCTCCAGGGTATCGCACGCCCGGTCAACGACCTCTCTCGCGGTTGCTCAGTAGAGGACATCTACTACATGGTAGCTATCACAGCTTGCCAGGCAATGGACGCAAAGAAGTAAACCGAGCAATGCTCGAATTTTGAATTTTGAGTTTTGAATTTTGAATTGTCGGCTTCGCCGATTTTGAATGATTCAATTTTGAATTCAAAACTCAAAATTCGACACTCAAAATTGCGGCTCTGCCGCAATAATTCAAAATTCAAAACTCGTAATTCAAAATATGAAAATTTTAGTATTGAACTGCGGAAGTTCATCAATCAAATACAAGTTGTACAACATGGACGACAACTCTGTCCTCGCAGCAGGCGGTGTTGAGCGTATCGGTCTTGACGAAGCATTCATCAAGGTGACTCTGCCTAACGGCGAGAAGAAGAAGATCATGCACGACATGCCCGACCACAAGGAAGGTGTCAACTTCGTATTCCAGTGTCTGCTCGACTCGGAAATCGGCGCAATCAAGAGCCTTGACGAGATAGATGCAGTCGGTCACCGTATCGTGCAGGGTGGCGACCTCTTCGAGAAGAGCGTCATCGTTGACAAGAGCGTAGAGGATGGCATCGAGAGTCTGTGCGACCTCGCTCCCGTTCACAACGCCGGACACCTCAAGGGACTCCGTGCTGTAGACAAGCTCATGCCTAACACACCGCAGGTTTGCGTGTTCGACAACGCCTTCCACAGCACAATGCCTGACTACGCTTACCTCTATGCCATTCCTTATGAGCTCTACGAGAAGTATCACGTACGTCGTTACGGCTTCCACGGAACAAGCCATCGCTACGTTTCACAGCGCGTTTGCGAGTTCCTCGGACGCGACATCAACACACAGCGCATCATCACTTGCCACATCGGCAACGGTGCTTCTGTGTCAGCCGTTAAGTTCGGCAAGTGCGTAGACACATCAATGGGACTCACTCCGTTGGCAGGTGTCATGATGGGCAGCCGTTCGGGCGACATCGATCCTTCAGCCGTTACGTTCCTCATGGAGAAACTTGGCAAGAAGCCTCAGGAAATGGCCGACTTCCTCAACAAGGAGAGCGGCGTGCTCGGCATCACCGGCATCTCAAGCGACATGCGCGAGATTGAGTCGGCAGCCGAAGAGGGCAACGAGCGTGCTCAGCTCGCTCTGAAGATGTACAACTACCGCATCAAGAAGTACATCGGCGCTTATGCAGCAGCAATGGGTGGCGTTGACATCATCGTCTGGACAGCAGGCGTAGGCGAGAACCAGATTGGCACACGTCTCGAATCATGCTCAGGACTCGAGTTCCTCGGCGTTAAGATGGACGCAGAGGCCAACAAGGTGCGTGGCGAAGAGGCCATAATCTCTGCTCCTGATTCAAAGGTTACCGTTTGCGTTATCCCGACTGACGAGGAGCTGATGATTGCCAAGGACACAATGAACCTTCTCCAGAAGTAATCAAATCTTATGATACCGCCCCGGACGGGGCAGCGCAATGGGTGCGTCAGGACGAGACTGCGGTTTCGTCTTGGCGCACCTTTTTCGTTGATGCAAATCTTTTGCGCTCAAAACCAATAATCTCGCAATTCAAAACCAATAATCTCGCAATTTTTTTTTAACTTTGTAGAGCGCATGCACCGTGCCTGAGCACGTCCTGCAGGCGCAACGTAATTCTGCAAAAATCAATACATGGACATACAGGAATTCAACAATACAAAGTGGAGCCGCAACGTGATACTCGTCGACGGCGACTACGTCGACTCGGTGGCTTTCAATCTTATAGTTAACTTCGAGCGCATGCTCGGCCGACGCATACCCAAGGCCGACACAGCACGATGGATTGACTGCGTGGCTCTCGACGGCGGAATGCGAGAGCAGCGCGACGCCGACGGCGAGACACAGGTGATATTCATACACTCCAAGGACAAGCCCGCACTCGACAACTTCACCCCCGGCTCGTACGAGAGCGACCTCAATGCACGTGCCTTCAAGGACACGTTGGGCGAGTTCATCATCAGTTCGTATCCCGTAGAGGAGGTGGTGAAGCACGACGACTTCTTCCTCGACATACTCAAGACGGTAGTCAACCACAAGGACGTACACCGTGTCATGGCAATACCCAATGCCGAACACGCTCCGCTGTGGGATGCCCTACGCCACGCCCTGCGCGATGTCGACGACGAGGACAAGCGCGTCACGCTCTTCGCCATGCAGCCGCTCGAAGGCGGCAATTTCCGTCAGGAGATACTGGGCTACTCGCTCATGAACGCATTGGGAATAAAGGGCAGCGAGCTGTAAGACCTCCCTCCCCGGCTGATGTAGCACTTTCGACTCGCAAATGTACCCCTTTTGAAGTGCAAAAGGACTACTTTTGCATCCCAAAAGGACTCCTTTTGCCGACCGAAAGGACTCCTTTTGCAGGGCGAAAGGACTCCTTTTGAAAACCCGATGCATTTCGTCAACACTACAATGCTATAAAATCAAGATAAAAACAAACTAAAAATAACAGGAAACAATGGGAAAAGTACTTATGATCGGCGCCGGTGGCGTCGCTACAGTTGCAGCGTTCAAGATTGCACAGAACGCTGACGTTTTCACCGATTTCATGATTGCAAGCCGCACAAAGGCCAAGTGCGACCGCATCGTTGAGGCTATCGGCAACCCTAACATCAAGACCGCTCAGGTGGATGCCGACGATGTAGAGCAGCTCAAGGCGCTCTTCAACGACTACAAGCCCGAGCTCGTCATCAACCTCGCATTGCCCTATCAGGACCTCACCATCATGGAGGCATGTCTGGCTTGCGGATGCTCTTATCTCGACACCGCCAACTACGAGCCTAAGGACGAGGCTCACTTCGAGTACTCTTGGCAGTGGGCTTACAAGAAACGCTTCGAAGAAGCAGGCCTCACAGCTATCCTCGGCTGTGGCTTCGACCCCGGTGTTACAAGCATCTTCACCGCTTATGCCGCCAAGCACCACTTCGACGAGATTCAGTATCTCGACATCGTCGACTGCAACGCAGGCAACCACCACAAGGCTTTCGCTACCAACTTCAACCCTGAAATCAACATCCGCGAGATCACTCAGAAGGGCCTCTACTGGGAAGACGGAAAGTGGGTGGAGACCAAGCCGCTCGAAATCCACAAGCCGCTCACATATCCTGAGGTAGGACCTAAGGAGAGTTATCTGCTCCATCACGAGGAGATTGAGTCGCTCGTGAAGAACTATCCCACCATCAAGCGCGCTCGTTTCTGGATGACATTCGGTCAGCAGTACCTCACATACCTCGACTGCATCCAGAACCTCGGAATGTCGCGCATCGACGAGATTACCTATGAGGCTCCGCTCGCCGACAATCCTAACGAGAAGGTTAAGGTAAAGATTGTTCCTCTGCAGTTCCTCAAGGCTGTGCTGCCTAACCCCCAGGACCTCGGCGAGAACTACGACGGACAGACTTCTATCGGTTGCCGCATCCGTGGATTGAAGGATGGCAAGGAGCAGACCTACTACGTTTACAACAACTGTTCGCACGAGGCTGCCTACAAGGAGACCGGTATGCAGGGCGTAAGCTACACCACCGGCGTTCCGGCAATGATTGGTGCCATGATGTTCTTCAAGGGTCTGTGGCGCAAGCCGGGCGTTTGGAACGTCGAGGAGTTCGATCCCGATCCGTTCATGGAGCAGCTCAACAAGCAGGGTCTGCCTTGGCATGAGATCTTCGGAGGAGACCTGGAGTTATAAATGTTGAATGTGGAATGTTGAATTTTGAATGGTCGGCTTTGCCGATGAAGAATTAATCAATGACGAATTCAATTCAACAAAGATTAATCTTTGTCGTATCCGTACTTTTCTGTGAGTCATAATATAATTATACAATATAAGTATGAGTGACTTTAGTAAATTGATTGAAGAGAAGTGTATGAACTTTTCGATACGGATAGTTAATTTGTGCCGTTTCCTTAATGAGGAGAAGCATGAGTTTCGTATTGCCGACCAGATGTTCAGAAGTGGCACAAGTATAGGCGCAAATGTCGCTGAAGCCCAATGTGCTATAACGAAAAACGATTTTGTTGCTAAGACATATATATCATTAAAGGAGTGTAACGAGACGTTGTATTGGTTGCGCCTTCTTCAGAGGACTAATTATATTTCACAATGTCAGTTTGACTCTATATATAATGATTGTGACGAACTGAAACGTTTACTTGTCTCTATAACCAAAACTGCTCGGCAGAATATTGCGAATCAAAAATAGCACGTATAGAACAGCCAGACCATTCAATATTCAACACTTAACATTCAACATTCAAAATTGCGGCTCTGCCGCAACCATTCAACATTCAACACTCAACATTCAACATTCAAAATATGGCTAAATCAGAAGAACTTTCACTCGCTCAGGAGGGCAAGCTTAAGGCACTCCAGGCAGCGATGTCAAAGATAGAAAAGGACTTCGGCAAAGGCTCCATCATGAAGCTTGGTGACGAGCAGGTGGAGAATGTCGAGGTGATTCCTACTGGAAGTATCGGTCTTGACGCCGCACTCGGCGTAGGCGGATACCCGAAGGGACGTATTATAGAGATTTATGGTCCGGAGTCGTCAGGTAAGACTACACTCGCCATTCACGCTATTGCAGAGTCGCAGAAGGCTGGCGGCATCGCCGCCTTTATCGATGCAGAGCACGCTTTCGACCGTTTCTATGCGGCAAAGCTTGGCGTTGACGTCGACAACTTGTGGATTTCGCAGCCCGACAACGGCGAGCAGGCACTCGAAATTGCCGATCAGCTCATCCGCTCGTCAGCCATCGACATCATCGTTATCGACTCTGTAGCTGCACTTACACCTAAGGCTGAGATTGAAGGCGATATGGGCGACAACAAGGTAGGACTCCAGGCGCGCCTCATGTCGCAGGCTCTGCGCAAGCTTACTTCTACAATCTCCAAGACCAACACCACCTGTATCTTCATCAACCAGCTGCGCGAGAAGATTGGTGTGATGTTCGGCAATCCCGAGACCACAACCGGTGGTAACGCTCTGAAGTTCTACGCTTCAGTACGTCTTGACATCCGTAAGGTCACAGGCATCAAGGACGGCGACCAGATTATAGGCAATCAGGTGCGCGTCAAGGTAATCAAGAACAAGGTGGCACCTCCGTTCCGCAAGACCGAGTTTGAGATTATGTTCGGCGAAGGCATTTCTAAGGTGGGCGAAATCGTTGACCTTGGCGTAGAGTACGGCATCATCCAAAAGTCAGGCTCATGGTATTCGTACAACGGATCGAAGCTGGCACAGGGTCGCGATGCCACGAAGTCGCTGCTCAAGGACAATCCCGAACTCATGGAAGAGCTTGAGGCACTCATCAAGCAGGCAATAGCCGACCACAGAGAATAAGAGAACTGTTCACGGAGATAAAGAAAACTATTCTCGGAGTATATAATGTAAAACTCCGAGAATAGAATATACAAAAAAGAGATGGCAACACATTCAACCTAAGGGTTAGATGTGTTGTCATCTCTTTTTTCGCCATATCGTCATCGGCATCGTGCCGTTGTCGCAGGCTAATTTCTATGTATAAATGATTATATGTCTAAAGGGGAAATACACCTCCTGGTCCATCCGATCCGTCGCTGCATTCGTGGCTTGCGCCATTCGTGCGTGTGCGCGGTCATTAAAGATTAATAATGTGAGAATGTGAGGGACGTGGATTATTCCTCGTTAGCACGGAGCTGCTGAACATAGATAGCGTGCTCCATCTTGAGACGCTTCAAAACAGAAGGCTTGTTGTACTGCTGACGAGCGCGGAGCTCCTTTACAACACCTGTCTTTTCGAATTTTCTCTTGAACTTCTTGAGTGCTCTTTCGATGTTCTCACCATCTTTTACTGGTACAATAATCATTTTTTTTACTTTTAATTAATTTGGTTATACATGTTTGCGGCATTATCCGCAAATCGTTGTGGGGTTAATTTTTAAAAGCAGCAGACCGTCCACACCAAGCATGGTATGACCTGCCGCTTTTGTCGTCGCTACACGATTGGGCATCACACCCGGTCGTTACAGTGCGTGCACCGGATTATTTTCCGTGGTGCTCGTCAGATACTGTCAACTTCTTGCGGCCATGAGCGCGGCGAGAAGCCAACACGCGGCGACCATTCTTTGTAGCCATGCGCTCGCGGAAGCCATGCTTGTTTACGCGGCGACGATTGTGAGGCTGAAATGTTCTTTTCATTGTCTTATTTTAATTTATTTGTTATATGTTCACACTTTTGGGTTGCAAAATTACTCATTATTTTTGAAACAACCAAGATTTAAGGTCCTTTTAGCCATGATTTTATGTATTTTTTTGGAAAAAAGCCTTTCTTTTCTCCCTGAATACGTATAATAATAAAAAAAACAACCGCCCATTGCTCATTATTGAGTGAATTTCAGTAACTTTGCATCGTCTTAACACAGACACACTCAAACACTTGGGCTGTTTACAGGTATTTGCCCCGTGAATGAATATAACGGATAAGACAAATGATTGTAACGAACAGGGCAATCCGTCGTAACGAATAATTAATAATACAATAATATACACAGCAATGATCAATTCACAAGACATCAAGATGGGAACCTGCATCCGTATGGATGGCAAGCTGTTCTTCGTCATCGACTTCCTCCACGTTAAACCAGGTAAGGGCAACACATTTATGCGCGTTAAGCTGAAGAATGTTGTTGACGGCCGCGTGCTCGAGCGTCGTTTCGACATCTCTGAAAAGCTCGAGGATGTACGCGTAGAGCGTCGTCCGTACCAGTACCTTTACAAGGAGGGTGAGGACTATATCTTCATGAATCAGGAGACTTACGACCAGATTCCTATCGCTGGCAACCTTATCACAGGTGTTGACTTCATGAAGGAGAGCGACATCGTCGAGGTTGTTTCTGACGCTTCTACTGAGACTGTTCTCTTCGGTGAGATGCCGGTGAAGACCAATCTGCGCGTTACTCATTCAGAGCCGGGCATCAAGGGCGATACAGCTACAAACACTCTGAAGCCTGCCACTCTCGAGACTGGCGTTGAGATCCGTGTGCCTCTGTTCGTTAACGAGGGCGACCTTGTACAGGTTGACACACGCGACGGCAGCTATCTGCAGCGCGTTAAGGAGTAAGAGACTCTTGACAGTAAAGAGCTTTTAAAGGTAAAATAATAAAAGAGTAAAAAGGTAAAAAGCATTTGGGATGACGTTATGCGTATGTCCGTAATGGTGCTTTCTACTTTTTTACTCTTTTTCGTTTTACACATTCCACTTTTCACTTTTCGTTTTTCACTTTTCTCTTAAACCATGAAGTTCAGTTTTATAATTCCAGTATACAATCGTCCGGATGAAGTTGACGAGTTGCTCGACAGCCTCACGCGGCAGACGCTGACCGATTTTGAGGTGATAGTAGTTGAGGACGGTTCGGCAATACCATGCCGTGACGTGTGCGACAAATACGCTGACCGGCTCGATCTTCACTACTTTGCCAAGCCGAACAGCGGTCCCGGTCAGAGCCGCAACTACGGTGTGGAGCGTGCCAAGGGCGAATATGTGCTCATACTCGATTCCGACGTGGTGTTGCCCGAGAACTATCTCGTGGCCGTCAATGCCGAGTTGCAGCGTGAGGAGGCTGATGCGTTCGGCGGACCCGATGCTGCCCACCCGTCATTCACCGACACCCAGAAGGCGATTAGTTATTCTATGACATCGTTCTTCACCACAGGTGGCATACGAGGGGGCAAGAAGAAGCTCGACAAGTTCTATCCGCGTTCGTTCAATATGGGTGTGCGTCGCGACGTGTACGAGCGCCTCGGCGGATTCTCCAAAATGCGTTTTGGCGAAGACATCGACTTCTCTATCCGCATATTCAAGGCCGGTTGTCGCTGCCGCTTGTTCCCCGAGGCGTGGGTATGGCACAAGCGTCGCACCGATTTCCGCAAGTTCTTCCGCCAGGTGTACAACTCCGGCATTGCACGCATCAATCTTTACAAGAAATATCCCGAATCGTTGAAGCTTGTACACATGCTTCCTATGGTGTTCACAGTAGGCGTTCTCGCCATGCTTCTGCTCTGTCTGGTGCTGTTGGCAGTCAGTCCGGCGTTGGCATGGGTTCCGCTTGTTCCGCTGGCGCTCTACTGTGTGCTGATATTCGTTGATTCGTCGTGTGTGAACCGTAGCATAAAAATAGGTTTTCTCAGCATCATCTCAGCCTACATACAGCTCATGGGCTACGGCTTCGGATTCATCGAGTCGTGGTGGAAGCGCTGCGTCAGGGGTAAGTCGGAGTTCTCTGCATTTGAAAAAACGTTTTATAAATGAGCAGTTTCTCAATAAATCAGTGGGCTGAAGAGGACAAACCGCGTGAGAAACTCATGGCGAAGGGTCCTGCGGCGTTGTCCGATTCTGAGTTGCTTGCAATTCTTATCGGGTCGGGTTCGACCAAGGAGAGCGCTGTAGGATTGATGCAACGCATCCTTGCCGACTGCGACAACAACTTGAATACGCTTGGAAAGATGTCGCTCAACGAACTCATGAGCTACAACGGCATTGGTGAGGCGAAGGCCATAACGATAATCGCCGCTTGCGAATTGGGCAAGCGGCGACAGGCTGTTGGGGCGGCAGAGCGGCCCGATATGGGTTCTGCCATGGCGGTATATGAGTATATGTTGCCGAAGATGCAAGACCTTGACACCGAAGAAGCGTGGGTGTTGCTGATGAACCAGCGCATGCGACTCATCAAGGCAGTGCGCCTCTCGCACGGCGGACTGTCGGAAACGGCTGTCGATGTGCGCATAATCCTGCGCGAGGCGTTGCTCAACAACGCCACCGTCATCACCCTTGTCCACAACCATCCTTCGGGCAACACCCGTCCGAGCGGCGACGACGACCGCCTGACCCTACGCCTGAAGAAGGCATGCGAGACCATGCGAATATATATGGTCGACCACGTCATCGTCACCGACGGACGCTATTTCAGTTATTCGGAAGAAGGAAAACTGTGACAACCAGGGGAAGTCAAGAGTCTAAGCAACACGCTCCGAAGGGGCAGAAGCACATAGCCCAGGGCAACACCCTGGGGTAATAAACCACCAAAAACAATACGCCCTGTAAGGGCAAAAGCGTCAATCATTAATGCTTTTGCCCTTACAGGGCGTATTGTTTACAACATCTTTTTACCCAGGGTGTTGCCCTGGGCTATGCGCGATTTGGGCTTTCAGCCCGCGTCTCTTGAACTTAGACTCCCTCTTTTATGCCTTCTTGAATTTCTTCATCCACATTCCAAACCACACAGCCGCAACGACGAGGGCAGCTGCTCCAATCGTATAGCTTACCCCAAGTGGCAGTCCGAACGCAGTCTTCGACACGGCGAGGAACGTCGTACATACACAGGTCATGAACAGAGCCGGTATGAGTGTGATGACATAGGGCTTCTTTTCGCGTACAAGATAGACGGTGATGCTCCACAGAGTGAATACCGACAGCGTCTGGTTGGCCCATCCGAAGTACTGCCATATCGTGTTGAAGCCGTCGGGATTGCTGATCTGCCAGATAAGCAGGGCGAACGATACTACGAACAGCGGAATACAGATGTACAGACGGTTTGCCTTTGGGAGCTGGTTGATCTTCAAAGCCTGCGCAACGATGAGTCGTGCAGAACGGAAAGCCGTGTCGCCGCTCGTGATAGGAGCTGCCACAACGCCCAGCATAGCCAGTATTCCGCCCAGCACACCGAGCCAATCGTTGCACACAAGATTGACAACCATAGGTGCTGAAGTGTGGAATCCTTTGGCAGCACCACCTGCAATCTGCTCGTAGCCTGGCTGAGGAGCGTCGTAGAAGAACCACATAGCCACCGTAGCCCAAACCAGAGCCACCATTCCCTCAGTAATCATTGCGCCGTAGAATATAGGTCGTCCCTTGCGTTCCGACTTCAGACAGCGAGCCATAAGCGGACTCTGCGTAGCGTGAAAACCGCTAATCGCGCCACAGGCTATAGTGATGAAGAGGCAGGGGAAGATGCTGTCGGTGAAGCCCGCAGGGTCGGTCTTCTGTCCCAGGTTGCCCAGTCCGTCCCACAGCTCGGGCAGAGCCGGCATCTTTACGAACAGCATCACCACCAGAGCCACAGCCATAAACAGCAGCGAGAACGAGAATACGGGGTATATCTTGCCGATAATCTTGTCGATAGGCAGCATCGTTGCCACGATGTAGTAGGCGAAGATAACGCCCATCCACATCACCTTCGAGCCGCCGATGTTGCCCAATATCTCGGCTGGGCTGTACACAAACACCGTTCCAACCATAATGAGCAGGAACACGGCGAACACCAGCAGCACCTTGGCAGCGGCTCCACCGAGATAGCGTTGTACAAGCGAAGGCAGGTCGCTGCCACCGTTGCGCAGCGACAACATGCCCGAGAGGTAGTCGTGAACGGCACCTGCAAAGATGCATCCGAATATGATCCACAGATAGGCAACGGGTCCGAACTTGGCGCCCATGATGGCTCCGAAGATAGGACCGGTGCCCGCAATGTTCAGAAACTGTATCATGAACACCTTCCAGTAGGGCATCGCTACGTAGTCGATGCCGTCGGCTTTGGCTATAGCAGGGGTAGGGCGGTCGTCGGGAGCGAACACGTGCTCTACGAATCGGCCATAGATTGCGTAGCCCAACACAAGGGCTACGAGACAAATTACAAATGTTATCATTTCTTAGTTGTTTTTAGTTGCGACGTGCAAAAGTATAACTTTTTACTGAGAAATAATAATAAATCGTCAACGTAATTTGTCTATATATTTAAAGCAGTAGAATTATTGCAGATAGTGGGAGGCTATGGCGTCCCCGCCATAGCCTGAGCAGTGAGACGATACTTTCTTATTGTTAAATTCCAAAACGCTGCTTGCTCAGGTTATGGCGAGGACGCCATAACCTCCTACAGTTTGGTTTTCATTACAACAGTCGTATCCCTACATGTTTCGGATGAACATTTGTTGTTACCTCACGTAGTTGCAAATGTTTCCTCGCGAGGCAGCAATTGTATCAGCGTAAAATTGTGCTTTTCTTGCCGTATTACAATATTTTTAGCTAAATTTGCAAGAAACAAATCACATAATATAATTTCATCACAAATGACACAGGAAGAAAAGACCCAGATAGAGGAGCGCATCGTCGATGTGCTGAAGACCGTTTACGACCCCGAAATACCCGTCAACATATACGATCTCGGACTTATATACAAGATAGACGTCAATGACGACGGACATGTAGACATCGACATGACATTCACAGCACCGTCGTGCCCCGCCGCCGATTTCATTCTTGAGGACGTGCGATTGAAGGTTGACTCGCTCGAACACGTCAAGTCGTCGACCGTAAACCTCGTGTTCGAACCCGAATGGGACCAGAGTATGATGACCGAGGAGGCTCGTGTAGAGCTGGGGTTTGATTAGTCGAGGCGGCTCGACTAATCGAATGTTGAATGTTGAGTGTTGAATGTTGAATTGGTCGGCTACGCCGATTGTGAATTATTCAATTTTGAGTTTTGACAGGATGAAGAACGTATATTTCCTCTCTGACGCCCACCTCGGGTCGTGGGCTATCGAACACAGCCGCACTCAGGAGCGCCGGCTTGTGCGTTTTCTTGACTCGATAAAGACCAAGGCACGTGCCATATATCTGCTTGGCGACATGTTCGACTTCTGGTACGAGTGGCGTTATGCAGTGCCCAAGGGCTACACGCGCTTTCTCGGCAAGCTGTCGGAGCTTACCGACATGGGCGTCGAGGTACACTACTTCACCGGAAACCACGACATTTGGTCGTACGGTTATCTGCAAGACGAGTGCGGAGTGATAATACATACACGTCCCGAGACGGTTGAGATATACGACAAGGTGTTCTATCTGGCGCACGGCGACGGACTGGGCGACCCCGATCGCAAGTTCAAGTTCATAAAGCGTGTGTTCCACAACCGCTTCTGCCAGGTGCTGTTCAGCTCGCTTCATCCGCGCTGGAGCATGTGGTTCGGACTCACTTGGGCAAAGCACTCGCGCCTGAAGCGCATCGACGGAATGGAACCGCCCTACATGGGCGAGCAGCGCGAGCACCTCGTGCTCTACACCAAGCAATACATGAAGACCCATCCCAACGTAGATTACTTCATGTATGGCCACCGCCACATCGAACTCGACCTCATCCTCTCGCGCAAGTCGCGCATGATGATACTCGGCGATTGGATTACGCAGTTCACGTATGCGGTGTTCGACGGCGAACACATGTTCCTCGAAGAATACGTTGAGGGCGAAAGCCAACCTTGATTTATAGTTGCAGTCAATCAATCGGAGAAGCAAGATTATATGTTGTACACATGAAAATCATAAAACGATTGTCAATCATTGTCACTATTGTCGTTAAATACAAAATTATCAAGCCCCTTGTTTTTATAACGACAATGTTGACAATGACCGACAATAGGGGAAGCAAGATTATCCGTTGTACTCATTAATATTATAGAAATTGTCGAACATTGTCACTATTGTCGTTTATATAAAAGAAAGACACTAAAGATTAATAACTTGTTGTTTGAACGACAATATTGACAATGTTCAACAATATGATATGCAAGATTATCCGTTGTACACATTTATATTTTATAATATTGTCAATCATTGTCAGTATTGTCGTTAAATAAAAAAAGAGAGACAGTTGTCTTTAAAATAACCTGTTATTCAGATAGGATTGCCATAAATATTCAATATTTCGTCTTTATCTTCATCGTATAAATAACGCTCAAGCTCAAGATGTCTTGGAGCAAAATTAACCAGAATACCACAACGAAATTTCAGAAGATGCATATAATTGAATAATTGTGCTCGATGATTTTCATTAAGTATTGAGACAGCCTTACATTCCACAATAACATTCTCTTTACATAAAAAATCCAAACGAAAAGAAGATTTCAGTTTTTTACCATGAAAATGTGGGTTAAAAGCCTTTTCTCGCTCATATACAATATTCATTTCAGTTAATTGCATCTCAAATGCTTCTTGATAACAGTTTTCATTAAGACCCACCCCCATTTCTTTACGAACTTCATATATAGCACCTATTATGTCATACATATGAGCCTTACATTCATTAATGTTTATCATAACTATAAAATTGTTAGTAGATTTTGTTGATTAGAAATAACAAAGATACAAAAATATTGGATACTGAAAACATATAAGTATACATTTTATCCTCATAATATCATCTTGTCGCACTTTGTCCATTGCACACACGATTTATAATATTGTCAATCATTGTCACTATTGTCGTTAAATACAAAATTATCAAGCCCCTTGTTGTTTAGAACGACAATGTTTGACAATGGTCGACAATAGGATATGCAAGATTGTATGTTGCACTCATGAATATCATAGAAATTGTCAATCATTGTCACTATTGTCGTTAAATACAAAATTATCAAGCCTCTTGTTTTTTGAACGACAATGTTGACAATGTTCAACAATAGGATATGCAAGATTGTATGTTGCACTCATGAATATCATAAAAATTGTCAATCATTGTCACTATTGTCGTTAAATACAAAATTATTATGCCTCTTGTTTTTTGAACGACAAATTAATGCGTAGTTTTTTTAACGACAATGTTCGACAATGTTTGACAATAGGATATGCAAGATTATCAGTTGCGCACATGAATATTATAAAATGATTGTCAATCATTGTCACTATTGTCGTTAAATACAAAATTATCAAGCCCCTTGTTTTTTAGAACGACAATGTTGACAATGATTGACAATAGGGGATGCAATATTATTCATACAACATAGCCCAGAGCCGAGCGGCCCTGGGCTATGGTCTTTGTATGCTCGGCACGAGCATTGTCTAACGGGTGCAAGTCCCGAGTAAGCCCTAATAGCGGGAATTACATAGCCAAAGGCAAGGGTGTCCATCGTGAGTTGGAATCTGAAAGAAGCCGGCGGCAAACATCTGACCTAACGGACAGAAACTTCATATAAGGCATATGACCGTGGGTAAGG
>URDM01000008.1 GCA_900546575.1 uncultured Prevotella sp. | reverse complement strand
ATCGTTCTTCTGCTGTCATATTTTATTGATTTTGATTTGGCGGCAAAGGTATAATGATGAATAAAAGTGGACAAGGCGGCATCGCGGATACGCTTACGCAGGAGGGGTGGGTTTGCTGAGGTTGTATTTAATATTTGTCATGTTTGAGGATTTGTTAAGTTGTTGATTGTCAGCCTTTAAGAGGAAGTAGAACGTAGACTGTCATTACAATTACAGTTATTACAGTTTTATTTACAAGGGTTGCGATTTTCGCTCCTTCTATATATAACTATTTGATTATTAATTAGTTATAAAGTCTTTAAGAAGGGATTGTAAGATATTCCCCCTTTTTGTAATAACTGTAATAACTGTAATTGTAATAGCTCCATGGGTATTACCTGCCCATCCACTTCACCTCTCCGAGGCCCTTGTCCGCGCAGCACCTTGCAGCCATGCGGATTTCGTTCTTCACTACCTCGGCAAGCCGTTCGATGTTCATGATCCGTCAACTCAACATTACCGTCCACCGAATCAAGCCAGCGCTTCGGCCGACTCCTTGAGCGGACTGGTCACCACCTGTCGGCAGTTGCCTTCTATGGTCATGCGGAAGGGATGGTAGACGGGAGTCTGTATAAGAATCCTTTCACCCGGCTGCGTCAGGGCATTTATCGCCATGCCTATGCCCTTGACCACTCCCGGCACATAGGTCATCCATTCCGGCTTGACGTTCCATCCGTGATGGTCGGCTATCCATCGGCTTACGGTAGGCCAATATTCGGAGGGTTCGACTGTATAGCCTACGATAGGATGCTGCAGACGGTTCTTTACGGCATCAAGAATGAACGAGGGAGTCTCGAAATCCATGTCAGCCACCCATAACGCAATCAGGTCGTCGCGTCCATAACGTGCCTTGAGCACCTCGTGCTTAAGGTCGCCCGAACCGGAGCGGTCGATTATCTTGTCAAAATCGTATTTCATAAATGTTTTTCAGAATTTATAGATTACAAATAAGAACTTCAGCCGCATTTACTGTCCAAGCGCCTGCACAATATCCTCATAGAGGTCGTTGACATCTTCCAGACCCATAGAGAGACGGATGGTTGTGTCGAGCACATCCATCTTCTTCTTTTCCTCAGGAGAGAAGTTGACGAAAATCGTGGAGTAAGGATGTATTGCCAACGACTTGCTGTCAAACAGATTGGTAGCCCTACGGATCAGGCGCAGGCTGTTGAGGAAACCGTAACACTTCTGCTCAGTCTCGAGATCGATGGTGAACATAGCACCGAAAGGCTTCTGGAGTTGGAGTCCGGGATAGTTGACGCGCTTCACCTGCGGAACCTGCTACAAGAGGCGTGCAAGGTCGAGGGCGTTCTGCGCCTGCTTGTCATAGCGCACCTTGAGCGTCTCTAGTCCGATGGTCTGCATGTATGCCACCTGTGGCGTCATGTAAGAGCCTATGTTGAAAAGGAACTCCATGCTCATACGCTTCTTCACCTCGGGGAATGTGCCGTAGTCGAGTATCAGTCCGCCAAGCGACGTGGCTCCTCCACTAATGTATTTTGTGCTTGACAGCACCTCTACATCTATGCCCAGCTCGCGGGCATCGACCTCGGTAAAGGGAATGGCTGTGGTGTCGACAATCAGAGGCAGGCTGCGCTTGTGGGCTATCTCGGAGAGCTTCTTGATGTCTACCATCTCAAGCTGCGGATTGGTTATGTATTCGGCAAAGATGAGGCAGGCATCGTCGGCCATAGTCTTGTCGAGAAGGTCGAGGTCGGAGAAATCGGCTATCTGTGCTTTTACGCCCAGTCGTGCCAGGGTTGTGGTTATGAGCGAGAAGGTGTTGCCGAAGAGGTGGTTGGACATGACGATTGTCTTTCCTGCCTCGGCAAACACGAGCAGGGTGTGGAATATGGCAGCCATGCCCGTGGTCAAGGCAAAGACGTTTTCGGCATCGGAGAGAGCCTTGACGCGGTTCTCGAAGTAGGTTACGGTGGGGTTCATCACGCGCGAGTAGTCGGGTTCGGGCACACGGCCAGCGAAAGCCTCTGTCATGGCATGTGCCGAGTCAAACTCGTAGGCTACCGTATTGTAGACAGGGAACGATAATGCGCCATAAGCGTCACGCTTCTGAAAAGGGGTATGAATTGCCTTTGTTTCTTTTTCCATTTTTCTGTTTATGTATATGTTTTTCTTTGAAGGATGTGCAAAGATACAAAAACGCAGAACAAATACAGCCTGCCAGCATAGATTATTGTTCGTTTATTAAAACGAAAATTAGAAATTTTGTAGTCGGAAAGTATAGATATACATTATACGATACTTTTTCTTTATTCTTTTTACTTCTTCAACATCCTACGCGACTTTTCCTTGGCGAAGGCCTGCATGTCTACAGCCACATCGTCTTCGTCGACAATTTCCACACCGGTCATGGTTTCTATAACGTCTTCCATCGAGACTACGCCACGCAGGCAGCCGTATTCGTCGACGATTATAGAAATATGCTCGCGCTTCTCCAGCATCTTCTCCCATATCTGATATACCGAGTCGTCCTCGTTGAACGAAAGAATCGGGCGCATAAGGTCGGACAGTTTTGTAGCGAACTTGTCATCCGACAATTGCTTCAGCACCACGTCCTTCAGCACATAGCCTATGATGTAATCCTTGCTCTTGTCGTAGACCGGTATGCGCGAGAAATTCCACGTCTGCTGCTCGTAAAACTCCTTTATGTTAAGGTTCACGTTGGCTGTCTCAACCACAATGGAAGGGGTCATCACCTCTCTGGCCTTGACTCCAGCCAGACGTATGCAACTCTTGATAATCTTGCTTTCCGACTCTCGGAATATGCCTTCCGTAGTGCCTACATCAACCATGGCCGACACCTCCTCACGACTTACGGAAGCCTGATGGTTCTTGGGAGTGAACACCTTCGTAATGAGTTCGGAGAGCAGAACCAAGGGATAGGTGATGAATATGAGCACACGGATTATCTTGGTGGATGGCATGGCAAGCGAACGCCAATACGAAGCTCCGATTGTCTTTGGGATGATTTCGGAAAGCACCAGAATCAATAGGGTCAGAATTGCAGATATCAGTCCGAAGTATTCTTCGCCAAACAGCTTCATTGACTCCGCGCCCACGCCTGCCGAACCGATAGTGTGAGCAATAGTGTTGAGCGACAGGATTGCGCCTACCGGACGGTCTACGTTGTTCTTGTACTGTTTCATCAAAGAGGCAGTCTTGTTGCCTTGACTCTCCCTCATCGAGATATATGACATAGGGGTTGAAAGGAGAACCGCCTCAAGGACGGAACATAAAAAGGAAAGTGACAGAGCACCTAAAAAATATAAAATTATTAAGCCCATTAAATATATAATTCGTTTATAATAAGTTGTCTGGATAAGGGGTGCTTAGACAACCTACTATAAACGAAGGGCTTTGTGATGTATGTATAGTCGATATTTCATTTACAACACAAAGATACCGTTTTTGTTATAATTTTAAAGTTCTAATCGTCAGATATTGCAAATCTTTAACTAAAAAGCGTTGATTTTATGTTGTGTTTGCTAATAATATGACGAGTCTGACAATACAAGAAAGTAATATGTCGGCAAAAATCCTTGTTATAGTCATTCTGACATCTATCTTTACTCATAAGTAGGTATTTTGGTAGGAATACCGATTTTTGATGATGCACTAAATTTGAAGACTTGTGAGATAATGCTTATTTTTGCACTCAGAAAAACGATATATACAATTAAAAAAATTATTGAATTATGATTATTGAAAATGTTCATGCCAGAGAAATTTTGGATTCTCGTGGCAACCCTACAGTAGAAGTTGAAGTTACATTAAAGTCTGGCATCGTGGGACGTGCTTCTGTTCCGTCGGGTGCATCAACTGGTGAGAATGAGGCTTTGGAACTTCGCGATGGCGACAAGAACCGCTATTGCGGCAAGGGCGTACTTAAGGCCGTAGAGAATGTGAATAACGTGATTGCTCCTGCCTTGGCTGGCTTCTCAGCCTTGGAACAGCGTGCCATCGACCATAAGATGCTGGAACTGGACGGTACCAAGACCAAGTCGAACCTGGGTGCCAATGCCATACTTGGCGTGTCGCTGGCCGTGGCCCATGCAGCTGCCGAGTATCTCCACATCCCGTTGTATCGCTACATAGGCGGTTGCAACACCTACACTCTTCCGGTTCCTATGATGAACATCATCAATGGTGGAGCTCACTCTGATGCACCTATCGCCTTCCAGGAGTTTATGATTCGTCCTGTGGGCGCTCCTACAGAGAAGGAGGCTATCCGCATGGGTGCTGAGGTGTTCCATGCTTTGGCTAAGCTCTTGAAGAGCCGCGGTCTTTCTACAGCCGTTGGTGACGAGGGCGGTTTCGCTCCTGCACTCGATGGTATTGAGGATGCGCTTGACAGCATCTGCCAGGCTATCAAGGATGCCGGTTATGAGCCTGGCAAGGATGTTAAGATTGCCATGGACTGCGCAGCCAGCGAGTTTGCCGTTCAGGAGAATGGTGAATGGTATTATGATTATCGCCAGTTGAAGGACGGCAAGAAGAAGGATCCTAACGGCAAGAAACTGACAGCTGCCGAGCAGATCAAGTTCCTGGAAGAACTAATTACAAAATATCCTATCGACTCTATCGAGGATGGTCTTGACGAGAACGATTGGGACAACTGGGTGAAGCTGACTGCTGCCATAGGCGACCGTTGCCAGCTGGTAGGCGACGATCTCTTTGTCACCAACGTGAAGTTCCTGGAAAAGGGCATCAAGATGGGGGCTGCCAACTCTATCCTCATCAAGGTAAACCAGATTGGTTCGCTTACGGAGACTTTGGACGCTATCGAGATGGCTCATCGTCATGGCTACACTACCGTAACCTCACATCGCTCTGGAGAAACTGAGGATACCACAATTGCAGATATTGCCGTGGCTACTAACTCGGGTCAGATCAAGACGGGTTCGATGAGCCGTACCGACCGTATGGCTAAATACAACCAGCTTATCCGCATCGAGGAGCAGCTGGGCAACAACGCATCATACGGCTACAAAAAGCTGAAATAAAGGCTTATAAAGTAAACTTTTGAATAAATCACAATCGGTATGGGCATGGATAACCGGGATGGTTGTCCATGCCTTTTTTATACTTCACAAGGATACGAGACCATGGTTTTAGTATTAAATCCACATAGCTGATTTCATCCCATCACCACGTCGAGCACCATCATCAGAACGAAACCTACGGCGAAGCCTACTGTACTTAGGTTGCTGTGCTGTCCGCTGGAGGCTTCGGGGATGAGTTCTTCCACTACCACGTAAAACATGGCTCCTGCTGCAAAGGCAAGCATATAGGGAAGTGCGGGCATAATAAATGTGGCAAGCAGCAGGACGGCTACGGCTCCTATGGGCTCTACAACTCCACTTAGCGACCCTAACATGAAGGATTTCCAACGGCTGTTGCCAGCCGCTCGCATGGGCATAGAGATTATGGCTCCTTCAGGAATGTTCTGAATAGCTATACCTAAAGATACAGATATGGCTCCAGCTAAAGAGATGTGGGCGGCAGTATTTTCGGCTCCGGCAAACACCACTCCTACCGCCATGCCTTCGGGCAGATTGTGAATGGTGACAGCAAGGGCAAGCATGGCTGTCTTCGACAAGTGCGACTTGATGCCTTCGGGCTTGTCTGTACCTATATGGAGATGAGGTGTCAGTTCGTCGATAAGCAGCAGGAAGCCTATACCCATCAAGAAGCCTACAGCTGCCGGCACTACCGACCACACTCCACTTTCGGCCTTCATCTCCATGGCGGGAATGAGCAACGACCATACGGATGCTGCCACCATTACGCCTGAGGCGAAGCCTAACAAAGACTTCTGCAAGCGTGCCGACATCTCGCCTTTCATCAAGAAGACGAAAGCAGAACCAAGCATCGTACCTAATAGCGGTATCAGAAGTCCTACGACTATTGTTGTTGTCATGTCTGTCATCATATCGTTATTATAATTCTGTATTTATATGTAATTACGAAGTAAAGGTACAATAGTTATATGAATAGCTCATTCTCTTTTCTTTCGCTACATAGAGGCTATACGGGCATGGGAATCACTACTAAGTCATCAACATTGATGCTTGGATATTTCAAATTCTCCTGCTTTGTACAGAGTTCTGTAATATAGTTCTCAACATCGAAAGCTTTACATATTGATTCGCTCACACGACGAGTTCCGCCAGTTGGACTGAATGTTAATTGATGTATATCCATAATGATTGTTCTATTTTTAATGTTATTAACATGGCATTCATTTGTCTTCCATCTGCAACAGCATTCTCTTTGCCTCCAGTCCTCCTGCATAACCGGTCAAAGAACGGTTGCTGCCTATGACACGATGGCAAGGGATGAGGATATTGATGCCGTTGGCTCCTATGGCTCCTGCCACAGCTCTCACGGCTTCTGGACGGCCTATGCTTGTAGCTATTTGCTTGTAACTCCTTGTAGCTCCATATGGAATATTGAGTAAGGCTTTCCATACCTTTAGCTGGAAGTCAGTACCCACGGGATGCAACGGGATGCTGAACGCCTTGCGATTGCCTGCAAAGTATTCTTCGAGTTGCCTTCGGGTTTCATTCGAGACGTGGGAGGTCTCTATCTTCAGTTCGGCATTCAGACTGCTCACGAGTCGACATATATTGCGTTCGGCACATGGATTGTCTTTCCAATCGCAAAGGCACAACTCGTCGCCAACAGAAGCCAATACCAACTCCCCGCATGGCGAGTGGTAATACTGGAGATTTATCGTATGTTTGTAGTTCTTCATATCTGTCGTTCAATCCATGCCATAAGTACAGCTACGGCATATTGCTGTTCGACTATTGTCAACTGTCTGCCTGCGGGTATATGGTGCCATTTGCTGAAGCATCCGCGACAACAACAGCCCGTGGCATGTTGGGCTATGAATACGGGATGACCTCGCATAGGAGTCTGCTTGCCGTCGTTGGGAATAACGGCAGGAGCAAGTCTTCGGGCTACGAAGTCCTCAGCATGCTGGCGTATAGTAGCCAAGCCCTTTGAGGATATATATTCCTTGTCCTTCGCAGAGAGACGGAAACGGCTCCGGAAAGAGGACTTGGAAAGCCTCGCAAACAGATCTGTAAGGTCGTAATCCCTGCTTGCAGAGGGGGGCTGAGCTTCATTTGCAAAAGGAGGCTGAACCTCATTTGCAGATGGAGCCTGCTCTTTGCTACCATTCGGTATGGAGTGCCTTGGAAATTCCTCTTCCTCCTCAGGAAACAAATTCAACTCTACGTATTTCATAGGTTATGGCTGTGCTTGCATAATAAAGAACTCGTTACATCTCCCCCACTCTGGGGACACGCAACGAGTTCCTGTTATTTATTGGTATTCAACCTGCGAAAGTTCCGCTTACTGGTGCTGCTCTCTAAGCAGGTCGTTAACGGTCTTAACGGGGTTGAATGTGCTTACGGGCACTTCTACGAAGATTGTGCTCCAGTCGCTCATGGCTCCATTCCACAAGCCCGGCAACTCAAGAGCCTTGAGTTCCTTGCCGTTCTTGCTCTTAGAGCTGATGAAGCCCGTGTTGTGGTCGACATGCTTGAGGAGGTCGAAGCGATTGCCCTTGTAGTCCTTTGTAGCGCACACGAGGTCAACGGGGTTGAAGTGGGTACCGTTCTTGAACATGGCAACATACTCGGCATTATTGGTGTCAATCTGGCTCGACTCCAATATCTGAAGGCTAACTGTTCCGTCAGCATTGTAGCATACGAACGGACCGCCACCAGGCTCGCCCACGTTCTTAACCACTCCACATACGCGCATCGGGCGGTTGAGCTTGTTCTTGAGATATATTACGAGTTCGGCATCCTCCAGTTCCTTAATATCGTGCTTGCGGCAGTAGAGATCCTGCTGCACGAAGCGGATTATCTCCTCAATCTGGGCGTGGCTGTAAGAGCCCGACTCGAGTATGCGCAGATATTCAAATGCCTTCTTTTGTGTGTCAACGAGTATGCCCGCCAATACCTTCTTATATAATACTGTATCAGCCTTGATACGGTCGGGCACCACGTTGTCGATGTTCTTGATGAACACTACGTCGGCATCAATATCGTTGAGATTCTCGATGAGTGCGCCATGACCGCCCGGACGGAACAACAGAGAGCCGTCTTCGTTACGGAACGGAGTATTGTCGGGATTGGCTGCGATGGTGTCGGTACTTGGCTTCTGCTCAGAGAAACTTACGTTAAGACGAATGTTATAGAGTTTCTCAAACGACTCAAGTTTCTCGGCAACCTTGCTCTTGAACAGTTCGAGATGCTCGTGCGAAACGGTAAAGTGGATGTTGGCCTCGCCATCAGAGCTGGCATAGAGCGCAGCCTCAACAAGATGCTCCTCCATAGGAGTGCGCGGACCTTCCTCGTAGTTATGGAAGAGCAGCAAGCCCTTGGGCAGCTGTCCGTAGTTAAGGCCCTTGGCCTCAAGCAGATTGGCTACTACGTCCTTGTAGCGTCCTGCCTCAATCAGCTTGCATACGCTAAGTCCGGTATTGGCCTTGCACTTGGCACACAACTCCTTCTTGAAAGCAAACTTCTTGATATTGTCAAAGAACTGCTTCTCAAAGTCAGTTGTAGGAACGTCGTAGTCTGCCGAGAGAAATGCAAAGAGATTCTTGAACATACGACTGGCGGCTCCGCTGGCAGGCACAAACTTCACAACCTTGTGACCCTCCTCGAGATACTGCTTCCAGTCGGCTACGTACTTGTCGCGCTGAGCCTCATCAGGAGCAATAATGCCATGGCCTATAGCTGCTGCTGCCTCAATACACAAGAAAGGGAATCCTTCCTTTATCTGTTCGAGCTGATGCTCCACCTGCTGTTCTGTAATTCCACGTTGCTGGATCTGGTTTAAATCGTTTGTAGATAACATAATATTTTGACTTTTAGGTTTTGAAAATGTCATGTAAGGTCAGTAAGTGTTGTTCGTGGCGACATCTTACTATGTACAAATGTAAATACTTTTTTGCTAAAAAGGAAATTTTCTGCCATTTTTTTGTATCTTTGCCTTGTAATTAACATCAAAAGGGGTGAATTATGGAAGAAAAATTCAAGTTTACAACTGAAGAGCTGGCTGAACTGCACAGAATAGCCACTCACTTGAAGACCACGATGGGAGACACACTTGAGCCTGACGACGAGAATTATCTTCGCCAGCAACTGACTAAGGAGATTGGCGACAACAAGATAAAAAGGGACGTATTCGGACTGAACCCTATATTGCTGAGTTTTCAGACTGCCGAGTTGGAGTTGGCTGAAATCGGTATGAAACGCGAGTGTGTTCTGGCCATACTTCTATACAACAGCATTATCAACGGAATCCTGTCGTTGGAGGAAGTGGAGCACAAGTTCGGACGTAGCGTGGCGCAGATTATTCACGGACTGGTGCGCATTCACGAGCTCTACCAGCGTACGCCTATCATCGAGAGCGAGAATTTCCGCAATCTGCTGCTGTCGTTTGCCGAAGACATGCGTGTGATTCTTATTATGATTACCGACCGCGTCAACTTGATGCGACAGATACGTGACACGACAAACAAGGAGGCGCAAAGCCGAGTGGCTGAGGAAGCAAGCTATCTGTATGCTCCGCTGGCTCACAAGCTGGGACTCTACAAGCTGAAGAGCGAACTGGAGGACCTAAGCCTGAAGTATCTGGAGCACGACGCCTACTATATGATAAAAGACAAGCTGAACGCCACTAAGCGTTCGCGCGACGCCTATATAGAGAAGTTCATCCAGCCTATCGACGAGAAGCTAAAGCAGATGGGCATAAAATGCCACATCAAGGGTCGCACCAAGAGCATACACTCCATCTGGCAGAAGATGAAGAAGCAACAATGTGGTTTTGAGGGCATTTACGATCTCTTCGCCATACGTATCATCATCGACTCGCCTATCGACCAGGAGAAGATGCTGTGCTGGCAGACCTACTCGCTCATTACAGATATGTACCAACCTAACCCAAAACGTCTGCGCGACTGGCTGTCGGTACCTAAGTCGAACGGCTACGAGAGTCTGCACATCACGGTACTGGGTCCGGAGAACAAGTGGGTTGAGGTACAGATTAGAACCGAACGCATGGACGAGATTGCCGAGCGTGGACTGGCTGCACATTGGCGCTATAAGGGCATCAAGGGCGAGTCGGGTCTGGACGAGTGGCTAGGCAACATTCGCTCGGCACTTGAGAACAACGACAACATGCAACTTATGGACCAGTTCAAGATGGATCTGTATGAGGACGAGGTGTTTGTGTTTACTCCGAAGGGCGACCTTATAAAATTCCCCAAGGGTGCAACGATTCTCGACTTTGCCTACCGCATCCACTCGGGTGTAGGCAACAAGTGTGTAGGCGGAAAAATCAACGGACGTAACGTGCCAATACGCGAGCAGTTACACTCAGGTGACACGGTAGAGATAATGACACAAAACAACCAGTCGCCTAAGCAGGACTGGCTCAACATAGTACAGACGAGCAAGGCCAAAGCCAAGATAAGACAAGCCTTAAAGGAACTACAGGTGAAGAACGGTCTGTATGCCAAGGAGATACTGGAGCGTAAGTTCAAGAACCGCAAGATAGAGATGGAAGACGCCTTGATGTCACATCTGATAAAAAAGATGGGATTTAAGGAGATGTCGGACTTCTACCGCCAGCTTGTCGACGAGAAGATTGACGCCAACGACGTTATTGACCAGTATGTGGAGTATCGCGACCATGAGGCAGGACTGAAGACTTCGGGAGTAGTACGCTCGGCTGGCGAATACAACTTCGACAGCCAGCAAGACCTACAGATGAAGCGCCTTGCGGGCAACGACGACGAACTGGTAATCGACCAGAACCTTAAGGGTCTGGACTACTCGCTTGCCAAATGCTGCCGACCGATATATGGCGACCCGATATTCGGATTTGTAACGATAAACGGAGGAATAAAGATTCACAGCAAGAGTTGCCCTAATGCACCTGAGCTACGCAAGCGTTTCGGCTATCGTATAGTGAAGGCCCGTTGGAGCGGAAAGGGTGCGTCGCAATACAACATAACGCTTCGTATTGTGGGCAACGACGACTTGGGTATTGTCAACAACATTACAAGCATCATATCAAAGGAGGAGAAGATTGTGATGAAGTCGATAAATATCGACAGCCACGACGGACTGTTCAGCGGAAACCTCGACGTGCTTGTAGAAGATACTGGAAAACTAGAATCACTACTGAAGAAACTGCGCACAGTAAAAGGTGTGAAATCGGTAGTGAGATTGTAACAAAGTCGAGAATTGAAAGTTGAGAATTGAGAGTTGAGAATTGAGAGTTGAGAGTTATGATTACTTTGATAAACATATAAATAAAATGTTATCATAAAAACATATCATAACTTTCAACTCTCAACTTTTTAAACTCTCAATTTTTTTTAATTTCTACATATCAGACTTCGACTGTCTGATCATATCAATAAAGTATTCGTGGATACGTGTGTCGTCATTCAGCTCGGGGTGAAACGCTGTAACGAGTTGTGCACCCTGACGGGCAGCTACAATATGTCCACCAACCATGGCAAGAGTCTTGGCATCAGCCGACACCCCGTTGATGTAAGGCGCACGAATGAACGTCATCGGCACATCGTCGCCAACTCCCTCAAAATGAGCCTCGGTATAGAAACTGCCGAGCTGACGGCCGTAGGCATTACGACGCACGTCAATATCCATTGTCGAGAGACGATTGGCAGGCTCGCCATCCTGTGTCTTGGCAAGCATGATAAGTCCGGCACATGTTCCGAATACGGGCAGTCCGTTCTTTATGGCTTCAGCCACAGGAGCGTAGAGTCCGAGGTCGCGCAAGAGCTTTATCTGTACTGTGCTCTCGCCTCCGGGAATAATGAGTCCGTCCTTGGGCTGCTCCCAATCGCGCAGCTGGCGCACTTCGAATGTCTCAACGCCAAGGCGCGCGAGCATTTTCTCATGCTCGATGAATGCGCCCTGGAGAGCTAAAATGGCTACTCTCATAATGCTGAATTATTTGCCTCTTTCAGCCATGAGTACCTGAATCTCCTGCTCGTTGATACCAACCATGGCCTCGCCCAGGTCCTCAGAGAGTTCAGCAAGCTTCTTTGCATCGTTGAAGTTGGTAACAGCCTGAACGATAGCCTTGGCACGCTTGGCAGGATCGCCACTCTTGAAGATACCAGAACCTACGAATACACCCTCAGCACCAAGCTGCATCATAAGAGCTGCGTCAGCAGGAGTAGCAACGCCTCCAGCTGCAAAGTTAACTACCGGCAACTTACCATTCTCGTGTACATACATAACGAGATCGTAAGGAACCTGCAACTGCTTTGCTGCCTCATAAAGCTCGTCCTCAGACATAGATACAAGACGACGAATCTCGCTCTGCATCATACGCATATGACGAACAGCCTGTACAACATCGCCAGTACCAGGCTCGCCCTTAGTACGAATCATAGTAGCACCCTCGGCGATACGACGCAAAGCCTCGCCAAGATTTCTTGCACCACATACAAAAGGCACGTCAAACTTGTTCTTGTCGATGTGGTAAACATCATCGGCAGGTGAGAGCACCTCGCTCTCGTCGATATAGTCTATCTCAATGGCCTGCAGGATCTGTGCCTCAGCAAAATGACCGATACGGCACTTTGCCATAACAGGGATTGTGACAGCTTCCTGGATACCCTTGATCATCTTGGGGTCGCTCATGCGTGAAACACCACCAGCAGCACGAATATCTGCAGGAATACGCTCCAATGCCATTACGGCACATGCTCCAGCTTCCTGTGCAATACGAGCCTGTTCTGGAGTTGTAACGTCCATGATTACACCGCCCTTAAGCATCTGAGCAAGGTTGCGGTTAAGTGTTTGTCTGTTTTCTGTCATGATTTAAATTTTATTGTTAATAAAAGATTTTCCTTACGGTAATTGCTTTTACTATAATATGTTACTATAATACATTCTAATTCTCTGGGTTGCTGCAATTGTGTACTACTGCACAATCTTGAACCTTATACGGAATGCTTTCTTCATCTCATCCCAGTTGGTTCCCAACATCACGAACTTGCCAATCTGGGCCGTAGAGCGAACATGCTTGCCTATACACGGGCACACGTCGTAGTTACCGATACGCACCAGTCGTATCTGCTCTGAAGCGTCTTCGGGCAGACGGTCGATTTGCACATCGGCAGGAATATGGTCGCGGTCGACTACCTCGTAGGTTACGGGGAGGTCTTCGGCAATAAGCTCGTTCATTCGGTCCTCAATCATCTTCTCTTCCTTGCGTGAAGGCTTATGATCGAGTGTGAATGTCATCTTGCTCTTCTTGCGCTCTATGTGAGCGTTTGACGAGCGTTCGCATCCGAACAGTCTTACCATAGTTTGATTGAGCAGATGCTCGGCTGTATGTGCCGGGGGGAATTCCTCCTTATTGTGCTCGTTGAATATAGATTCTTTATCCATAACCAGATTGAATTTGTAAATTCTGCAGTTGTGCGCCTCTACATCCACGTCGATGAAGTTCTGGGTCTTGAGCTGTGCCTTAAGAGGTGCACCACCCAGCATATCGTCGGCTGTCATATCGGCATGTGGGATATTGAGGAAATCGAAGGCATGTGCCGGGATATTGACTCTACACTCCATACGCTCATCGCCAAAGTTGGCCACTACGAAGAGCATCTCATCTGCAGCCTTGCGCATGAACGCATACTGACGTTGTGCCAGATGCTCGTTGACATACATAAGGTCGAAGAAATCGCCCTCGCCTACTGCCTTCTCAGTAGCTGCAATATTAAGCACCTTGTCGTAAAGTGACGCCAAAGCCTTTTCGTCGTCTGTAAGCGAATGAGTGACATGTGCACGATGAAGCGACGGTACAGTCCAATAGTCGAATATCGTTGTACGTCCGTCGCATCCGCTAAATCCCTCCTGATCCATTCCACACTCGCCATACTCCTGTCCGGCATACACCATAAACGGATTGCTACGCATCAAGGCGTTGACCACAAGTGCAGGATAGGCTCTGAACGGGTCGCCTGCAAAGAAGTCGCTTGCTATGCGTTGCTCGTCATGGTTTTCGAGGAAATAGAGCATGTGGCTGCTTATGCCGTCAACCCATTGCCATGCGGTTGTAATCTTTGATGTTGGGCAATTGCCACATACCACCGAGCGCATCGTGTCGTACATTCCCACCTTATCATATAGGTAGTCCATGCCTGCATCAACATAGTGGTTGTACTCAAGCGGATTGTACACCTCAGCCACGAAGATTATATCCGGATAAGCCTCCTTGACCTTGGTTATTGCCCAATGCCAGAATGCGGGAGGCACCATCTCAGCCATGTCACACCGGAATCCGTCAACACCTTTAGAAGCCCAATACATCAATATATCGGTCATCATAGCCCATGTGTCAGGCATTGGCGAGAAGTGCTCGGAACGTCCGCCAGCATCGAGATAGTCAACACCATAGTTGAGTTTGACGGTCTCATACCAGTCGTTCACACAAGGCGAGGCATCGAAATGATCGTTACCAGTAGCCTTGGCAGGGAATTCCGTATAAGGTTCTGCCTCACCAGCATAAGTGTCAATATGTGGCTGGAACGGAGTTCCTGGACAATAGTAGAAATTATTGGCAGCAGAAAAACCCATCGATGTATTGTCATCCTCACCAAGGTCGCGCACACCTTCGGGCTTTGCCGTAGAATGATATTGGCGTGCTACGTGGTTTGGTACAAAATCGATGATCACCTTTAATCCGGCACGATGGCTGCGGTCGAGCAGTTGTTCAAACTCCTGCATACGATTGTTGACATCGTCGGCCAAATCAGGGTCGATGTCGTAGTAATCAACAATAGCATATGGAGAACCCGCCTTGCCCTTGACGACGGCTGGATGCTGGCGTGGAATGCCGTATCGGGTATAATCTGTTGTGGTGGCGTGGCGTATCAAGCCTGTATACCACACGTGCGAATAACCCTTGGCACGCAAGCCATGCAGCAAATCGTCCGTAAAGAAGCTCATCTTGCCCGAGCCGTTTTCGGCAATCGTGCCTCCTGGCTTGCAGCCATTGGAGCGATTGCCGAAAAGGCGGGTGAATATCTGATAGATTATTATTTTCTGTCGTCCCATAAGAATTTAGGCGATACCGTGAGCGCTGACATTCTTGTCAATACGTCCAATCATACCCTGCAGAGCCTTGCCAGGTCCACACTCTGTGAAGTCGTCGGCGCCATCCTTAATCATGTTCTGTACGCTTGCTGTCCAACGCACGCTACTTGTAAGCTGTGCAATAAGGTTGGCCTTGATTTCAGCAGGATCAGTATGAGGCATGCCATCTACATTCTGGTAAACCGGGCACTTAGGAGCCTTAACCTCAACAGCCTTGATAGCCTCTTCAAGTTCATCCTTAGCAGGCTGCATAAGCGGAGAATGGAATGCTCCACCCACCTTGAGCGGAAGAGCGCGCTTTGCACCTGCTGCCTTAAGCTTCTCGCAAGCAGCATTAATAGCGTCGATATTGCCGCTTATTACGAGCTGGCCAGGGCAGTTGTAGTTAGCTGCCACAACGATATTGCCGTCTGTACTCGATTCCTTGCATATTTCTTCTATTTTCTCATCGGGCAGACCGATAACGGCAGCCATAGTGCCGGGAGCAGCCTCACATGCCTTCTGCATAGCCATAGCACGGGCAGCTACGAGCTTAACACCATCCTCGAAAGAGAGTGCACCAGCAGCTACAAGTGCCGAGAACTCGCCCAAAGAGTGACCTGCAACCATTGCAGGAGCAAAATCGTCACCGAGACAAATGGCAGAGATAACACTATGCAGGAATACTGCGGGCTGTGTCACCTTGGTCTGCTTCAGTTCGTCGTCAGTACCGGCAAACATGATGTCTGTAATACGGAATCCGAGGATTTCGTTGGCCTTTTCGAAGAGTTCCTTAGCTGTCTCATTGTTGTCGTAGAGGTCCTTGCCCATTCCTACAAACTGCGATCCCTGTCCGGGGAAAACAAATGCTTTCATAATCTTATATTATTATTCTTTATTTATTATTTGTGTATTGATTCTATTACTGTATTGCTTATAGGCAACACAACAACACAAATGCAAAGGTACAACAATTTTTGTCAAAACCTAAAACTCTTTGATGTTTTATTGCTGAAAAGCAGTAACTTTGCATTCACATTGCAAAATAAGTGCGTAAAGTACAAAATCAAGCAAATAACAACCCAAAATCATATGAAAATTCTGAAGAAAACGGCCTATATACTTATAATGTGCATCGTCTTTGGCTCTTCGGCAGCCATGGCACAGATGAAGTGGAACTCGGCCTATAAAGCATACGTCGACCAATACAAGGATCTTGCCATCGAGCAAATGCTACGCTATAATATTCCTGCCAGCATCACTCTGGCACAGGGACTGCTTGAGAGTGCCGCCGGACGTAGCGACCTGACACGTGCCGGCAACAACCATTTCGGAATAAAGTGTCATGGATGGACCGGACGACGCGTTTACCATGACGATGATGCACGAGGCGAATGCTTCAGAGCCTACGACAATGCCCGCCAAAGCTATGAAGACCACAGCCGTTTTCTGGCTACACAGTCGCGCTACGCAAGACTGTTTGACTACAAGCGTACCGACTACCGCTCATGGGCACGTGGGCTGAAGGCGTGTGGATACGCTACCAACCCTCAGTATGCAACAAAACTGATACAGATAATCGAGCTGTACAACCTCAACTGCTACGACCGTGCCACTTCGTACGACCGCTTTATGGCGCGTCATGTATCTACCGACAAGCCTGCTCCTGACGGCTCTTTACATGCCGTGAAGTTCTACAACAAGAACTATTATGTAATAGCTAAGACCGGCGACACGTTTAAGGAACTGGCTCGTGAGACGGGCATTTCGGCACGTAAGCTGGCACGGTATAACGAACGCAACAAGAAGGATGTGCTTGCACAAGGCGATGTAGTATATCTGAAGAAGAAGCAGAAACGTGCCGAGAAGCAGTACCGTCGTACTCCGCACGTTGTAAGAGCCGGCGAGAGCATGTACTCTATAGCCCAGTTGTATGGCATCCGACTGAAGAGTCTGTACAAGATGAACCATCTGGAGCCCGACTATGAGATTCAAGTTGGCGACCGACTTAGAGTACGCTAAGCCCACTTCAACGAGCGTGCTTGGCTTAGCTTATTATAATATAATGTGGTAAGGT
Organism: uncultured Prevotella sp.; assembly: GCA_900546575.1. Lineage (GTDB taxonomy): Bacteria > Bacteroidota > Bacteroidia > Bacteroidales > Bacteroidaceae > Prevotella. The sequence goes on along the minus strand of URDM01000008.1, from coordinate 37,504 downwards.
AACCTTCTACCCTACCACATTAAATCTTGCAAACTTAAGGAGTAGCGTTTTTACTCCTGCATTATCAAATTCTACAGTTGCCTTCTCGTTCTCACCCTTTCCTTCAACACTTATAACGCGTCCAAGTCCGAAACGCTGGTGTTCTATGCGAGCGCCAACCGAAATACCTGGCTTTGAAGCCCCAATGGAAGGATTTGCCTTTGCTACTTCACTCGCAACAGGCGTATTTCTCTGACCACCCAGCCTGCGGAATCTTGCCAAATCAGGGATTGGACTTTCCGGTACAACACGACGTCCGCCACGTTCAAATCCCACACGATTGTCCTCGTATCGATTGCGTATGTTATTAGTTTCGCCAAAGGGGGTGCGACTGAAATCATTATCCTCAAAGGGTCTGCTGCCGGATTCATTCTCCTCAAACCTACTGCGGTTTGACGCAAGTCTTCCATTCACATTCATCCATTGCGGGTCAATCTCACGCAAGAAACGGCTCGGTTCATTAAACAGCATGTTGCCGTATTGGTAACGGCTCTTGGCACAAGACAGCAGGCATCGTTTCTCAGCTCGGGTGATTGCCACATAGAACAGACGACGCTCCTCCTCAAGTTCACGAGGGAACTCGCATGCTCTCGGACTCGGGAACAGATTTTCCTCAACACCAACCACAAAGACCGTATCAAACTCAAGTCCCTTAGAAGCATGTATTGTCATAAGCGACACCAATGAATTCTCGTCCTTATCCGCATCGCGGTCGGCATCAGTTACAAGAGCCACCTCCTGCAAGAAGCGGTCGATATAAACCTCATCGGCATGGTCTTCCTCACGCTTGCTATCGACAAAGTCGTGGAGTCCGGAGATAAATTCCTCCACATTCTCACGTCTGTCCAAAGCATCATCGTCGCCACCGGCAAAGATCTCGGCTGCAAGTCCGGTCTGCTCAATTATCAACTTGCCGAGAGCATAAGCGTCAGTCTGCTTGCGCTGGTCGATATATATCTGCATCATATCGTGAAACGCTACGATACGACGTGCTGCTGCGGCACTTACCTCAGGAGCAAAAGTTGTTGGACTGGAAACTACCGTCCACAAGCTCTTGTCGTAGCGGCGTGCTGCAGCTATAAGTTTGTCTACCGACGTAGCTCCGATTCCTCGTTTTGGATAATTGATAATGCGCTTCAAAGCCTCCTCGTCATTAGGATTGGCCACGAGTCGGAAATAAGCTATTATGTCCTTTATCTCCTTGCGCTGGTAGAAACTCATTCCGCCATAAATACGATAAGGCGTTCCTTGCCTGCGCAATTCGTCCTCAAAGATACGGCTTTGGGCATTGGTGCGATACAGAATGGCAAATCCTCCATAAGGCACATGCTCACGATTGTGCAATCGGCGAATCTCATTTGCCACGATAGCAGCCTCCTCCTTATCACTATAGGCAATATTAAGCGTAATCTTGTCGCCCTCAGGATTTTCGCTGAATACGGTTTTTTCTATCTGCCTGCGATTATGGCGGATGAGGCAATTGGCTGCTCCTACAATATTTTGTGTACTACGATAGTTCTGCTCAAGTTTGAACAGTTTTGCACCTTGATACAGGCGCTGGAAGTTGAGTATATTGTCGATATTGGCTCCGCGGAATGCGTAGATGCTCTGGGCATCGTCGCCCACCACACAGATACGTCCATGTTCATGCGTAAGCAGAGTGACAATACATTGCTGGGCATAGTTGGTGTCCTGATACTCGTCGACAAGAACATAAGCAAACCTCTCGGCATACTTGCGGCACACTTCGGGATGGTTTCGGAAGAGAATGTAGGTGAACAGAAGCATGTCGTCGAAGTCGACAGCATTGGCATTCAGACAACGTTGGGCATAAATGCGATAGATGTCGCCAATACGTGGCATCTTCGACCGAAGGTCACGGTCGCGCAACTGGGCATCGGCAATATAGGCATCGGGAGTGATGAGACTGTTCTTTGCCATTCCTATGCGCGAGAGCACAGCCGAAGGCTTATACACCTTGTCGTCGAGCTGCATCTCCTTTATAATCGAGCCTACAAGACCACGCGAGTCAGAATCGTCGTAAATGGTAAAGTTCGGGGCTAACCCGATTGTCTCTGCTTCAACACGCAGTATGCGCAAAAAGATGGAGTGGAAAGTTCCCATATTCAAGTAGCGTGCCTGGTCAGGACCTACCAAATGGGCAATACGGTCTTTCATCTCTCGCGCAGCCTTATTGGTAAAGGTCAAGGCAAGAATATTCCACGGATTCATGCCACGACTCAGCAGATAAGCAATCTTATAGGTCAGCACACGCGTCTTGCCCGATCCTGCACCAGCAATGACAAGTTGTGCGCCGTCAACATATTCAACGGCAGCTCGTTGGTTGGGGTTGAGCGATGAAAGAAGATTTTCCACTTGTTTTCGTATTTGTTGTTTTGTTATTGTTTTATTGTTTCCTCGCGTAGTTGCAATTGTTCCCTCGCGAGGTTGCAAATATTTCCTCACGAGGAAAATAAAATTGTCTGCCGAGAGAGTTGAAATTACCGATTAAGAGAGCTAAAGTTGCCTGTCAAGAAAGCTAAAGTTGCCTGTCAAGAAAGCCAAAGTTGCCCTTCAAGAGAATTGAACAATCAGCAGTATTATTTGCGACGATGATAGACACCTCCCGAGGTGGTGTTAGGGTCGTAATCCTCGCCTTCACGCGGAAACGACGGTATGAACTTCATCTGATACTCTATGCTGCCACGGCGGGCACGCATATAGGCACTCGGATTGCTACTGTCAAACTTGCGAGGATTTGGCAACGTTGCAGCAATAAGAGCGCATTCCGACCGGGTGAGTTCGGATGCCGTCTTGCCGAAATGATACTTTGCCACAGCCTCGGCTCCATATATTCCGTCGCCCATCTCAATTGAATTCAGATATACTTCCATAATACGCTGTTTGCTCCAAAGCATCTCGATAAGAGCTGTGAAATACACCTCAAAGCCCTTACGAGTCCAGCTGCGTCCGGGCCACAGAAACACATTCTTGGCAGTCTGCTGCGAAATGGTGCTGGCTCCAAGTTTGCGTCCTGCGCCACGAGCATTTCTTCGTGCAGCCTTCTGTATTGCTCCGAAGTCGAATCCATGATGTATCAGAAAGCGCTGGTCTTCGCTCGCCATTACAGCTACTGGCAGATGGTGCGAGATTTCATCAAGCGACTTCCAGCTATGATGCATGGTTATCGACTTGCCATCGCCTACCTGCTGCACGCAACGTATCACCATCAACGGAGTAACATAAACGGGCAGGAAACGATAAGCCACTACAGCAAGGATGGTGGAGCCGAAGAAGAGAGCTGCCACCCAACGAACAATCTTGGATATAATACCGAATTTCATATATTCTTATACACACAACAATCGCCTGAGTGAAGTTTTACCTTTCACACAGACGATTGTCTATCAGTTGTTTATAAAATTTACTTAAGTGTTCCTGCATTGGCAGCATCAACCATTGCCTTGCTTGCATAGAGGTAAACCTCTACACGACGGTTCTGAGTACGACCAGCCTGAGTTGAGTTGTCAGCAACTGGCTCTGAACTACCCTTACCAGAGATGTTCTTGAACTGTGAAGAAGAAACGCCACAGCTCTGCAGATAGTTGGCTACACTCTGAGCACGCTTGTTGCTAAGAGGGATGTTGATGCCATCGTTGCCTGTGCTGTCAGTATGGCCATAAATGTCAACCGAGAGCAAGTTGTTCTCCTTCAAAGTGTTAGAGAACTTGGCTAAAGCGCTCTTTGAAGAAGCGTTGAGGTCAGCCTTGTTAGTTGCGAAAAGGATACCTGAATCGAATGTCACCTTAACGGCCTCAAGACCATTGCTGTCTGTTACCTTCTCTACCTTAGCGTTCTCAATCTGCTTGGCCTGCTCAGCCACCTTGTCCATATGACGACCGATTAAAGCTCCAGTACCTGCACCTACTGCACCACCAATTGCTGCACCTACAGCTGTATTGCCAGCAAGTTTACCGATAATACCACCAATAAGGGCGCCACCGCCGGCACCAATAAGCGAACCTGTACCCTGTTTTGTGTTGCAACTTACTACAGCAAGCATACCCATTGCTATTGTTGCTCCTTTTAACTTGTTCATGTTTCTTCTATATTTAGTGTTAAAAATACCAAGTTATGCGCCACACGACGCATTTTATAAATGCAAAGATAGTTGTTTTTTCGATAGTGTGGCAATATTACAACATTTTTTTGTATTTTTGCACAGCAAATTATGATTTGAATTAATCAATATATAATAAGAATTGAATTAATAGAATTGGAAATTAAAATTATATCACACAAACAATGGCAAAAGAATTAAAACATCTGACAAAACGCTCAGAGAACTACAGCCAGTGGTACAACGACATCGTTGCCAAGGCTGACCTCGCAGAGCAGTCAGCCGTACGCGGATGTATGGTCATCAAGCCCTACGGCTACGCTATTTGGGAGAAAATGCAGCATCAGCTCGACCTCATGTTCAAGGAGACCGGAGCACAGAACGCTTATTTTCCATTGCTTATCCCGAAATCTTTCTTCAGCCGTGAGGCAGAGCACGTAGAGGGTTTCGCAAAGGAATGCGCCGTAGTGACCCACTATCGTCTGCGCGTAAACGATGACAAGACCGGTATTGAGGTTGATCCGAGCGCCAAGCTTGAGGAAGAACTCATCGTCCGTCCTACATCCGAGACTATTATCTGGAACACATACAAGAACTGGATACACTCTTACCGCGACCTTCCATTGATGTGCAACCAGTGGTGCAACGTTATGCGTTGGGAGATGCGTACACGTCCTTTCTTGCGCACATCTGAATTCCTCTGGCAGGAAGGTCACACAGCTCACGCTACACGCGAGGAGGCAGAGGCAGAAGCACAGAAGATGCTACACGTTTACGCCGACTTCGCCGAGAAGTGGATGGCAGTACCTGTAGTTCAGGGTGTAAAGAGCGAGACCGAACGTTTCGCTGGTGCTTTGAACACCTATACTATCGAGGCCATGATGCAGGACGGCAAGGCTCTGCAGAGCGGTACGTCACACTTCCTTGGTCAGAACTTTGCCAAGGCATTCGACGTTACATTCCTCAACAAGGACAACAAGCCTGAGTATGTATGGGCTACTTCATGGGGCGTATCCACACGACTCATCGGTGCTCTTATCATGACTCACTCTGACGACAACGGACTTGTATTGCCTCCGAAGCTCGCCCCTATACAGGTGGTTATCATCCCCGTTACAAAGAACGCCGAGCAGCTCAACGCCGTAACCGAGAAGCTCACTCCTATCATCAACGAACTGCGCTCTAAGGGCATTAGCGTTAAATACGACGATGCCGACAACAGGCGTCCGGGCTTCAAGTTTGCCGATTACGAGCTGAAGGGTGTGCCCGTACGTCTTGTTCTCGGAGCACGCGACCTTGAGGAGGGAACTATCGAAGTTATGCGTCGTGACACTCTTGAGAAGGAGTCACGTCCTATTGAAGGAATTGCCGAATATGTTGAGAAACTGCTCGACGACATTCAGGACAACATCTTCAAGAAGGCTCTCGACTATCGTAATGCCCACATCTACGAGTGCGACAACTACGAGGAGTTCAAGGAGCGCGTCAAGGATGGCGGATTCTTCCTCTGCCATTGGGACGGCACAGCCGAGACTGAGGCCAAGATCAAGGAGGACACACAGGCAACAATACGCTGCGTGCCGTTCATGTTCGAACAAACACCTGGCGTTGATATGGTATCGGGCAAGCCCGCTACACAGCGCGTCATCATAGCTCGCAGCTATTAATAACGCATAAATGAGAGGCTATGGTCTCGAACTCCATAGCCTCTCATTAATAATGTTGCCTAAGAAAAAACAGAGAAATTATTAATATACTAATTTAAACATCACTCAAAACAATGGATTGGATAATCAACTTATTCACAAACACCGAGTCCATTGCCCACATCGCCCTACTCTATGCCGTGGTAATTGCCGTTGGTATTCTGTTGGGAAAAATTAAGATTGGCGGCATCTCACTCGGAGTGACGTTTGTGCTCTTTGCCGGTATCGTGGCAGGACACATCGGGTTTACTGGTCCGACCAACATCTTGAGCTTTATTCAGGACTTCGGACTTATTCTGTTCGTGTTCTGCATTGGTCTTCAGGTTGGTCCGGGCTTCTTTGAGAGTTTCAGAAAGGGCGGCGTTACGCTCAACTTGCTCTCTACAACACTTGTACTGCTGAACGTCGGCGTAATGTTCGCATGCTACTTCATCTTCTTCGACACCAACGACAAGACCAACTTGCCAATGATGGTGGGCACTCTTTATGGTGCCGTGACCAACACCCCGGGTCTTGGTGCTGCCAATGAGGCTCTCGAATCAGTATGGAAGGCTGTAGACGGTGCTGCACCTCAGATTGCAGCCGGTTATGCCTGTGCTTACCCGCTTGGCGTACTCGGTATCATCGGAGCTACAATTGCCGTGCGCTTCATCACACGTACTAAGCTCGAAGAGGAAGAAGAAGAACTCAAAGAAGAAGCAGGCGACAACGCTCACACCAAGCCTTTACAGATGCACCTTAAGGTAGACAATACCTATCTTGCCGGACGCACAGTCAAGCAGATCAACGAGTTCTTGAACCGCGACGTCGTATTCTCACGTCTTCTGCATGATGGCAATGTGTCTATACCAAGTTCACGAGACGTATTCCATATGGGCGACGAGGTGCTCGTAGTATGTGCTGCAGCTGACGCAGAGGCCATTCAGGCTTTCATCGGCCCGGAGATAGAAAAGCCTTGGGAGGAAAACCAAAGCAACCAGCCGCTTATATCTAAGCGTATCGTCATCACCAACCCGTCAATGAACGGCAAGGAACTCGGCAAGATGCACTTCTCAAGCGTATATGGTGTGACTGTGACACGTATCTCACGTCAGGGTATGGACCTCTTCGCATCGCGCAACTACCGATTCCAGGTAGGCGATAAGCTTCTTGTAGTTGGTCCTACGGACAATGTCAACCGCATTGCCGACCTTATGGGCAACTCTGTCAAGCATCTTGACACTCCTAACATCGCCACTATCTTCATAGGCATCATTATAGGTATTCTCTTCGGAAGCATACCTTTCGCCATCCCTGGTATGCCAGTTCCTATGAAGCTCGGTATCGCAGGTGGTCCGCTTATCATCGCTATCCTCATCGGTCGTTTCGGCCATCGTATGAAGCTCAACACCTATACCACCACATCAGCCAATATGATGCTCCGCGAGATGGGTCTTGTGCTCTTCCTTGCCAGCGTAGGCGTAAAGGCAGGCGCACACTTCTGGGGCACAGTAGTAGAAGGCGACGGCTTGATGTATGTGTTCACAGGCTTCCTCATCACTATCATACCTATTCTTATAATCGGTACGATAGCCCGACTGAAGTTCAAGTTCAACTACTTCACCATTATGGGTATGCTTGCCGGTACTTGCACCGATCCTCCAGCATTGGCTTACGCAAACTCAATCTGCTCACGTGAGGCTCCTGCCATCGGCTACTCTACAGTTTATCCGTTGTCAATGTTCTTGCGTATCTTCACAGCCCAGCTCATCGTGCTGTTCTGCTGCGGATAAAAACAAGACAAATAAAACCCAAAGAGGGATGTGTCATTATTCTGACACATCCCTCTTTTTATTTAAGCAGCAAAGCATATTAATGCTAAACTGCAAAGCATATTAATAATAAACTGCAAAGCATATTAATAATAAACTGCAAAGTATATTATATATAAGCTCCAGTACCAATTTATAGTTCCGAAGCAGCCGTCTTAGTAGACATGCCATAAGCCAAGGCTTCGAGTTCCTCTATACTCATGTGCTCTATCACATCTACAATCTTCTTTATCAGCTCTTCGCGCTTATACTCGTCGTCGCTACCAAGTCTTTTCTTCCAAAAGTCATTCATACGCGACCTTTTATTTCATAATGAACTTCAGTCGACCTCCTTTGACAAGGTCCTTGTGGGTAATGTAAGTGGTTTTCAATCGTCGGCCGTTAAGCTCTACATCCTTAACCTTATATCCGTCGGGAGTCTTACCCACAGCCTCAATCACAAAGTTCTTGCCATTGTCAAGATGCAACGTAACACGGTCGAAGAATGGCGTACCCATCTCATACTCGCAGCTTGTCGGATTCATCGGATAAAAGCCCATGGCAGAGAATACATACCATGCCGACGTCTGTCCACAATCTTCATTACCACACAATCCGGCTGGCGAGTCGTTATAGAGTTTTGTGAGAATCTCGTGTACGTAGCGCTGTGCCTTCTCAGGCTGTCCTATCTTGTTGTAGATATAAGCTGCATGATGGCTAGGCTCGTTGCCGTGGGCGTACTGACCTATCATACCCGTACTGAAGAGAGGCAGTTCGGCATTGGCAGCAGGAGTATACGTGAACAGGCTGTCGAGCTTATCGGCAAAGCGCTGCTTGCCTACAAGAGCCTCAAGTCCCTTTATGTCGTGCTGTACAGACCACATATAGTGCCAGCCATTCGACTCACAGATGTGCGACGTATAATCATCGGGCGAGTAGTTGGGCTGAAAGTTGCCCTTAGAATCACGCGGCTGCATGAATGTAGAACCCGGACAATAAACGTTGCGATAGTTTTGAGCACGCTTTGCAAAAGTTTTAGCTATGTCCTTCTTGCCCAAATGCTTTGCAAGGGCAGCAATACAAGCATCATCGTAAGCGTATTCCAAAGTGCGCGACAACGACCAGTCATCTCCCAATGTAGGCTCCTTCACATCGTAAGGCACATAGCCAAGACGCTTGTACAGTCCTATTCCACGATAGTCATCAAGGTTGGCAGTCTTGACACACTCGGCAAGAGCTTCACCTGCTTTAATACCAGGAACACCCTTCAATACCGCCTCGGCAATGACCGATGCAGCATGATAGCCTATCATCATGTCTGTCTCCGATGCCCACATATTCCAAACCGGCAGTCGTCCGTTCTCCTTGCTGAATGCAACAAGCGAGTTGACCATATCGCCTGCACGCTTAGGGTCTACAATAGCATACAGAGGATGGGCGGCACGATATGTGTCCCACAACGAACAGGTCTCATAATTGTTCCATCCGCTTGCGTGGTGTATCTTACGGTCGGCTCCCATATATGTTCCGTCAACATCGTTGAACAATGTAGGAGCAATCATGGCATGGTAGAGTGCCGTATAGAATGTGGTCTGTTGTGCTGGCGTACCGCCTTCTACCTCTATCTTGCCCAGTTCACGGTTACATTTCAACTCTGCCTGATTGCGATAATGATCGAAGTCATCGTTCGGAGCCTCTGCTGCAAGGTTCTTTGCTGCACCCTCCTGTTCTGTTGCCGACAATGCTGTGACAAGTGTCAATTGCGACGGTCCTTCAGTAGCAAACAATATACGTGCCACATAACCATAGCCCGTCACATGTCCATCCTCAGTCTTCAGCTCGGTACGTTCTAATTGGATATTCTCTATAGGTTGAGAGAAACGAGTGCGGAACCATACACGCTGATTACGCGCCCAACCGTCTGAGAAGCGATAGCCCTCAATGGTATGCTTGTCTATTTGCGTTATCTTGGTGTCTTTGGTAGCGTCCCAGTTCATCGCCTTCGTAAGGTTAAGGATAACCATACGTTGGCGTCCGTTCTTTGGAAACGTATAACGCTGAACTCCACATCTCGGCGTTGCAGTAAGCTCTACATTAATATCATAGTCGGTAAGACGAACCTGATAGTATCCGGCATGTGCCGTCTCATCATCGTGACTGAACTTTGAATGAATACCGAGCGGTGCTGGGGCATCATTAAGCGGCAGAGTGACGGGCAGGAAAGAAATATCATAAAGGTCACCTGCACCCGTTCCTGAAAGATGAGTATGCGAGAATCCGGCAATAGTGCTGTCCGGATAGAAATAGCCTGCTATACGATCCCATCCGGGCAAACCGTTATCTGGACTGAGCTGCACCATTCCAAAAGGAGCCTGTGCGCCGGGATAAGTATTTCCAGTATAGTCTGTACCAATGAGTGTATTGACTTTCGAAGCATAATTCACCTTCGAGGCATTGTCAGCTGTTGCCGTACTAACAGCCGTATGAGCCAGTCCAAGTGCAATCGCTGCGGTAATGAAAAGTTTATTATTCATCAATTTTCCTAAAAACTAAAAAGGGAGACTAAGGCAAAAATACTTTTAGCCGAAGTCTCCCACATTATTTTATCTAATTATCTTATTTTGGCAAAGGCCTATTAGTCGAGGTTAAGGCTCTTCTTGATAGCCTCAATCTTCTCCTCAGCAGCCTTCGTGCAACGCTGATAACATCCGGCACACTTGAACGAAGGATCCTTCACCTCAATATAGAACTTAATCTTAGGCTCTGTACCTGATGGGCGAACGCTCACCTTAGTACCGTCTGTGCAGAACCACTGCAGTACGTTGCTTGTAGTAGGCATATCGAGCTTCTCTACCGAACCGTCCTCACGTGTAGCTGTCAAGGTCTGATAGTCCTTCCAGAGGCAGATCTTGCTACCACCGAGCTCCTTAGGAGGATTAGCACGGAAGCCAGCCATCATCTGCTTGATTTCGTCAGCACCAGTCTTGCCCGGACGTACTACGTTAACTGTGAACTCCTTAGAGAATCCATAGTCTGCATAAATCTGCATGAGCAGGTCGTAGAGAGTCTTGCCCTGGTCCTTAGCCCAAGCAGCAATCTCGCAGATAAGGCAGATAGAAGCAGGAGCATCCTTATCACGAACCTTGTCGTAAGGCAAGAAGCCGAAGCTCTCCTCACCGCCACCGATATACTGCTGCTTACCCTCTGAGATAGCAATCTCACGTGCAATCCACTTGAAGCCTGTGTAGCAGTCGCGCAGTTCTACGTTGTTCTTCTTTGCAATCTCAGCGATTACCTCAGTTGTAACAATAGTCTTAACGAGGAAGTCAGTAGGCTTGAGTTTGCCAAGCTTCTTCTTGTTCTCGATGATGTAGTAGCAGAACATCATAGCAGTCTGGTTACCGTTGATGATAACCCACTCGCCCTTGTCGTCACGACATACAATAGCAAGACGGTCGGCATCAGGGTCGGTAGCTACCACGAGGTCAGCATTGAGCTTTGTGCCAAGCTTCATACCGAGAGTCATAGCCTCAGCATTCTCTGGGTTAGGCGAAACAACTGTCGGGAAGTTGCCGTCGATTACCATCTGCTCAGGTACAACGTTGATGTTCTGGAATCCCCAAGAACGCAAGCAGAGCGGTACTATAACACGACCTGTTCCGTGCATAGGAGTATAAACGATGTTCAAATCCTTCTGACGGTTGATAACGTCCTGATCAATCATAGCCGAGTGAACAGCCTCCATATAGTCGTAGTCCATCTCGCCACCGATAATCTTGATGTTATCCCAGTTAGCCTCAAACTTAACGTCGTCGATACCTACCTTGTTCACCTCATCGATGATGCCGGTATCGTGCGGAGCAAGCACCTGAGCACCGTCACTCCAGTAAGCCTTGTAGCCATTGTATTCCTTAGGATTGTGCGATGCTGTAACATTCACACCTGCCTTAGCTCCCAACTCACGAATAGCGAATGAAATCTCAGGTGTCGGACGAAGGCTCTCAAACAAGTAAGCCTTGATGCCGTTGGCAGAGAAGATAGCTGCTACAGTCTCGGCAAAGAGGCGTGAATTGTTGCGGCAGTCATGACCTACAACAACTGAGAGGTTTTCCTCACCAGGGAAAGCCTTGAGGATGTAGTTGGCAAAGCCCTGTGTTGCCATACCTACTATATACTTGTTCATTCGGTTGGTGCCGACACCCATTGTGCCACGCAAACCGCCTGTACCAAATTCCAAATTCTGATAGAAAGCATCAATAAGGGCTGACTTGTCTTCTGAATCCAACATAGCCTGTACCTCTTTACGGGTGTCCTCGTCGAATGCCGGCGTAAGCCACTGCTTGGCTCTTGCCTCGCACTGGGCTATTAGTTCCTGGTTATTTTCCATAATAAATTTATATGTTAACATTTAAAATTAATTCAATTTAGGTCAACGACAAAGTTAACTATAAAAAATGAATTGTCAGCATATTTGCAGCGATTTTTTCGCTGCAAATATTTATTCAAGTATCTTTACCATATTAAATTCAGAAATCAGTCCTTCAGGACTAACTTTTGCGCTTACACGGTATTGCGAATCTTCTATAGTATTGTCGTCGTGTGTCACAGTCTGCTTTGCCGAGAAGGTCACGGTATATTCTATCTTCTGACTTCCCACATCCTTCTTGCTGATGTTATAATCATCCATTGACTGCCACTTCATAGAGCTTACGCCACTCTTATATATCTTGTGCATGAAGGTGACAACATCGCTACGTGTGGCATTGCTCTTACCGAGGAACTTTGTCATGACCGGACTGGTTGTGCTTGTAAGAGCCTCCTCGTCGCGTGCGTTCAAGCTCTGGAAGAAACTGTTGAATACGCCATTTACCAGCAACTTGTCTTCTGGCTGTACGGTAGTAGCGTTAAGATTCTTGATTGCATCGTTTGCCTCTTCAAGATGTTCGCCATCAGGATGGCTCTCTATATAAGCCTCCAACGACTCCACATTACCTGCAGCACTTGCTACCGACCAATCGATAGAGTCGATCATGTGCTGGGCTATATTCTTGAAAGGCGAGTCAGGATGTTCGGCAAGATAGCGCTCTATAGCACTCTTCGAACCGCTCACCATAGCGTTTGTCCAGTCACGGTCAATGGCTTTAAGCATTTCGAGATGAGCCTGAATAGAGTCGATATGCTCTTCGGGTGCATTGGGATACATTGCAAGATAGTTCTGCAATACGTCTGCATCCTGACTGGTCATCGCCATCTCATAAGCCTGCTGCTCCTTGTCCGACTGAGCATTATGATAGAAAGCATAGCATATGCCACATACAACCAATGCCACAACCACTACCACCATTATTACAATACGGTTGTTTTTATGCGCATTGGCAGGTTTGTTTTGCTCTGATGTCGGTTCTGGCTTCTGCTCAGAGTCTTGCTCAAAAGTCTGCACTATAGCTTGAGCAGCTTCCTGCTCCGAGGTCTGACCTGCCGCCTCTTCACCAGTAACATGGTGGCATTGCGGACACTCTGCCTGATTAGAGAAATACACTTTGCCACATACTGGACACGTCACCACATGACCTGCAATAGGAGCCCCGCAACAGGGACATACTGGAGCCTTATCACTTATGTCGTGATTGCACTCCGGACATTTTATTATTGCCATTATACGATAGTTGAATTTGATTTATCACGTTATAGTTGAATGATTAAGCTTTACAGAAAGCCCGTTTGTCAATGATGCCGGTATCGGATTTCGCGCAACCCGTGGCGTCCCATAAAGCGACTCTTGTCTACATATCCGCGTATGCCGTCGATATGCCCCTTACCCGTATACTGCCACAGCATATAGTCGTTGCCGTCGTTCAGCACAGGCTCATTCGAAGAATACTGAGCTATCATAAGCTTGTAGCCGTTCATAATGCCCGACATATACTTATTGTAGAAGTTGGTACCTGTATAGACAAGTGGTTTCTGATGGTATGCTTCCTCCACCATTGTCAGAAAAGTCATCAACGAATCGCGGAAAGCATCGTTAGACAATCCTTGCTTTGTCTCTACATCTATCATAGGTATCAAGTCCTGCTGCGAGGGGCGGCATTGAGCCTTAAAGTTCTCAAGCTGCAACTTAAGCGGGGTCTTTGGGCGGAAGAAATGATACGAGCCTACTTTCAGTCCATACTTATGCGCCAACACTATATTCTGTTCGTACTTATCGTCTATGCGATCGCCTCCTTCAGTAGCTTTAAGGTACACATACGCCATCTTGGAATTGTCGCCTATTGCCTCCCAAAAAACTTCGCCTTGATAGTGGCTTAAATCTATTCCGTGAACATGCGAACACGTATCTTCACATTGCACCTGGTAACCTTGAGCAGAAACGCCAGTCCACCCCAGCAAGCAGACCAACGTTATTATGTATTTGCAAATATTCATATTCATAATTGCAAAGTTACAGGAAAAAGAAGACAACACAAAGGAATTAAATTATTTTAAATTGCCCTTTCGCCTAACTACAGAAAAAAGAGTAAGACGATTTGTCAAAGCCTAAATGCCTACAAACCGTCTTACTCTTTATGCCTTTTCGTTATTCTTTATATTATGGAAGACTCCATAAGGTCTCTTTCGTTATTCTTCATCCGCTGTCTCGGCAGCATGCTCGTCAATAAGTTTCTGCTGCAGATCGTTCGGAACAAGCTCGTAGCTTGCAAACTTTGTAGTGAACGAAGCACGTCCGCCTGTGAGACTGCTCAATGAGATAGAATAGTTGCTCAGTTCCTTCAATGGAATCTTAGCCTGAAGTTTCTGGTATCCTGCCTCGCTATCCATACCCATGATGAGAGCTCTGCGTCCCTGCAGATCGCTCATTACGTCGCCCATATAATCGGCTGGTACATATACCTCAAGGTCGTAGATAGGCTCAAGAATCTTCGGACCTGCCTCCTTAAATGCAGCAGAGAAAGCATTGCGTGCAGCAAGCATGAACGACAACTCGTTAGAGTCTACCGGGTGCATCTTGCCGTCATAGACAATCACTCTCACGTCGCGTGCATAGCTACCGGTAAGAGGTCCGTGCTCCATACGGTCCATGATGCCCTTCAATATTGCAGGCATGAAGCGTGCGTCAATGGCACCACCTACAACCGAGTTGATAAATACGAGCTTACCACCCCATTCCAGACTTATTTCCTCACGACCCTTGATATTGATCTTGAATTCCTGACCGTTAATCTTGTAAGATGTAGGATCGGGCATTCCTTCAGCATACGGCTCAATGATAAGGTGTACCTCACCGAACTGACCTGCACCACCCGACTGCTTTTTGTGTCGATACTCGGCACGTGCCATCTTAGTGATGGTCTCACGATAAGGAATGCGAGTAGGCTCAAACTTAACGTTCAGCTTCTCGTTGTTCTCAAGACGCCACTTCAATGTGCGGAGGTGGAACTCACCTTGTCCGCGAACAATAGTCTGACGCAATTCCTTGCTTTGCTCAACGAGCCATGTCGGGTCTTCCTGATGCATACGCAGAAGCGCAGCCATAAGTTTTTCTGTATCGGCGGTATTCTCTGCCTTGATTGCACGTGAGAATTTGGGGTTAGGATACTTGATGAAGTCAAACTTCCACTCGCAATCCTTACCATTGAGGGTGTTTCCTGTCTTAACGTCTTTCAGCTTAACTGTGCAACCAATATCACCGGCAACAAGCTCGTCTACAGGAATACGGTTTGCGCCAGCACATACATATATCTGTCCGATACGTTCCTTCGATCCGCGGTCAGCATTAGTCAGGTCATCGCCTGCCTTAATCTTACCGCTCATCACTTTGAAGTAGCTTACTTCGCCGATATGCGGTTCCAGACCGGTCTTGAAGAAGTAAACAGATTCCGGGCCATTGGTATCAGGGGTGATTTCCTCGCCTCGTGTATTGTGTAATTTCGGCATTTCGCTAACAAACGGAACTACATTGCCAAGGAATTCCATCAGTCGGCGTACGCCCATATCCTTACCCGCACATACACAGAATACGGGGAAGATTGAACGTGTTATAAGTCCCTTGCGGATACCCTCACGAAGTTCGTCCTCCGAGAGAGTTTCCTCCTCAAAGAATTTCTCCATAAGAGTCTCGTCATTCTCGGCTGCTGCCTCCACAAGAATCTTGTGAAGCTCCATAGCCTTCTCCTTCTCACTTTCGGGAATGTCTACGATTGTAGGCATGCCACCTTCCGGACCCCATGTGTACATCTTCATAAGAAGCACGTCAACGATGGCTCCGAAATTGCTGCCTGTACTAACCGGATACTGAATCTGTACGCACTTTGAGCCATAGATGGCCTTCATGTTGTTGATGATGTTGTCAAAGTCGCACTTGTCCGAATCGAGTTGATTGACAAGGAAGATTACTGGCTTATGCAATTTCTCTGTATATCGGAAATTGTTCTGTGTGCCAACCTCCGGACCATACTGTCCGTTAATAAGAATAACAGCCTGATCGGTAACGTTCAAAGCTGTAATTGCTCCACCAATGAAGTCGTCAGAACCCGGGCAGTCAATAATATTAAGCTTTTTGTTGTTCCACTCTACATGGAATACTGTCGGGAATACAGAATAACCATATTCATGCTCAACTGGGAAGTAGTCACTTACCGTGTTCTTTGCCTCCACTGTACCACGGCGTTTGATGATACCACTACCGAAAATCATAGACTCGGCAAGAGTGGTCTTGCCGCTACCCGCACTGCCTAAAAGGGCAATGTTCTTGATTTCATTTGTTTGATAGACCCTCATATCTTCAGGTTTTAAATGGTTAATGTAAATTGTTCATGGCGGACAAACTTGGGGCGGGGTTTATCCGACTACTAAGTTATAAAAATAAGAATAGAAACCAAAAGAAAAACAAGAAAAGTGATGTTTTTTTTTCACTTATTAGTACTTTTGCATTCTCTTAAGACACGATGTCGCCTTTTACACATTATTATATAGATAAATGAAGACTGGAATATACATCCACATACCTTTTTGCAAGAGCCGTTGCATCTATTGCGGCTTCTATAGCTCCACTTTGTTCGGATTGCAACACGATTATGCTGCGACTTTGATAAAGGAAATGTACTTGCGTCGCTCCGAATTCAACGGATTGGGCAGTATTGACAGTCCCAATTCGGTAGACACGATATACATTGGGGGCGGAACTCCTTCCACTCTCCCACTTCCTGACATTCAGGACATTCTCAATTCCGTATCTGAATGTTTCCCAGGCAATCCGCGCGAAGTGACCATCGAAGTCAATCCCGACGACATCACGCCTGAGTTTGTTGGCCGTTTGCACTCATTCGGCATCAACCGTATAAGCATGGGCATTCAGACTTTCGACGACTCGCGATTGCAGTTTCTTCATCGTCGACACACATCGTCGCAAGCGATTGATGCCGTTAGAATCATAAAAGAAGCTGGCATTGAGAATATAAGCATCGACCTTATGTTCGGATTTCCCAAACAGACGCTCGACGAATGGGCTGCTGACGTGCAGACAGCCATCAGTCTTTCGCCCACACATATTTCCGCTTACAGTCTTATGTATGAGGAGGGCACGCCTCTGTATCGTATGATGAGCGAAGGCAAGATAGCCCAGATTGACGACGAAGCGTCATTATCCATGTATAAATATCTTATGGATACGCTCGAAACTGCCGGCTATGAGCATTACGAGATAAGCAACTTTGCAAAGCCCGGCTATCGTTCTGTACACAACAGCAGCTATTGGCATAATGTGCCATATCTCGGTATCGGAGCCTCAGCCCACTCCTACAACATAAGCACACGCAGCTGGAACATAGCCGACATACGCCAGTATATCAAAGCCGTCAACAACGGAACGCTTCCTTCTGAGAGCGAGACGATTGACGAGACTACCCACTACAACGACCTTGTCACTACCGCCTTGCGCACGTCAGACGGTATGGATCTCGACTCTATCAGCCCCGCATTACGACAATACGCCCTGCAATGTGCCGGTATTCACATCAATAACGGATTGCTAAAGCATGCCGACAATCATCTGAAACTGACACGTGAGGGACTGTTTGTAAGCGACATGGTAATGGGAGACTTAATAAAAATATAAGCCACGAAGAGGGTCAAAATAGGAGTTATAGGAATTTAAGAAGAAGTTAATCCATCTACGATAGATGGAAGTTAACAGACATATGTCCGCTAACTTCTGTTAACTACGGGCAAAGCCCAAACTTCCTCTAACTTCTATTTTGACCCATACTCTATTTATTGTTTTCTTTTCTATTTACTTACACTTTCTGTACCATTCAATAAGGTTGGCTCTTGGAACCCCAAGTTTCACCATTTCGTCCAGATCTTCACGTGCCTCCTTCTTGCGCTTCATCAAGATGCGCACATTGGCACGATTCAGTCTGAAGTCGGTATTGAGCGGTTTCAGTTCTATAGCCTTGCTATAATCATACTCGGCAGGACCGTACATCTTACGCTCCACTTCCATTCCACCACGTGCGGCATACGCCACAGCGCTGTCGGGATGCTGAGTCACCAATAGATTTATCATGTCCAGAGCCTCAGTATAGTGACTGTCTTTCTGATTAAGCAATGCCAATCCGAGTGTGGCCTCAAAGTTGCCCGGCACAAGACTCAACAGATGCTCGTAGTCAAGACGGGCAAATTTGTATCGTTTCTGCTGTTCGTTGACAAAGGCGCGATAGAACAGAGCAGCCAGATTGTTCGGATCACGTCGCAAGACATAATCGTACTCATCACGGGCATACTGCCACTCCTCAAGCTGCACGTTCCACGACGCTTTCCTCAAACGCAGGTTTAAGGAATCGGGATGGAACGACAATGACTCAGAAGCAGCCGACAAACTGTCGCGAAGTTGCTGCCTTGTCTGTGCAAACATTGTGTTTGCATTAAGCGCCATTAACGCCAAGACAAGTATTAAGGTCTTCATACAGTTAGGCTTTTGCTATATAGTCGGCTATCCACTGGCCTACCTCAGCCGTGCCGTACTGTGCACCACCTTCAACCTGAATCTCCGGCGTACGTACGTTGGCATCAAGCGAAGCGTCAACAGCCTTACGTACAAGTGCACCTTCCTCATTCAGTCCGAAATGCTCAAGAAGCATAGCAGCCGAAAGAATCTGGGCTACCGGGTTGGCAAGGTTCTTGCCAGCTGCCTGCGGCCATGAACCGTGTACAGGCTCGAACAACGGAGTATGCTCGCCAAGCGAACTTGACGGCTGCAATCCCATCGAACCTGTGATACAAGAAGTCTCGTCGGTAAGTATGTCGCCAAATGTATTCTCTGTAACGATAACGTCGAAGAATCTTGGCTCGGTAAGAACGCGCATCGAGGCGTTGTCGATAAACATATAGTCGGTATTCACCTCAGGATACAGCGGTTCCATCTCCTTGGCAATCTGGCGCCACAGACGTGACGAAGCCAGCACGTTGGCCTTGTCTACTACGGTAAGGTGCTTGTTGCGCTTCATGGCAAACTCGAAGGCAACCTTAAGGATGCGCTCTATCTCGGGGCGAGTATATATGTCGGTATCGTAAGCCTTGTCGTTGTCCTGATACTTATCACCGAAATACATACCGCCAGTAAGCTCACGTATTACAACAAAGTCGGCACCCTTGAGCAGTTCGTCCTTAAGAGGCGACTTGTGCAGAAGGCAGTCGAAAGTGGCAACTGGGCGCACGTTGGCAAAGAGTCCAAGCTTCTTGCGCATAGCCAGGAGTCCCTGCTCGGGGCGTACCTTGGCAGTAGGATCGTTATCAAAACGTGGGTCGCCTACAGCTGCAAAGAGCACAGCATCGGCATTCAGACAGGTCTGGAAAGTGTCTTCAGGGAAGGGGTCGCCCACTTCGTCAATGGCATGAGCGCCACAGATGGCTTCCTTAAAACTGAACTCATGGCCGAACTTTTCAGCCACAACCTTCATTACCTTCACACCTTCGGTCATAATCTCGGGTCCGATACCGTCGCCGGGAAGTACAGCTATTGATAATTTCATATCTATTGTTTTTTTATTATATTGAACTTCCGCAAGTTCAGAAGTTATAGAATTTAAAGAAGTTATAGAATTTAAAGCCGTATGTCTTATAGCTGAATATTCAGCAAAAAGAGTAATGGCTATAAATTCTAGCGACCGTAGGGAGCGCTAACTTCTTTAACTTCTGAATTCTATGAACTTGCTAAAGTTCAGTTATTATATTGTTTATTTTGATTCTGAGTCTTGCAGTTGTTCCTGCTCCACGATGTTAAGCATCTTGATTGTAGCCTTGATTGCAGCTTCGGTCTGGTCGGCATCGAGTCCACGTGTACGCAGTATCTTCTCGCCGCTACGCCATGTTATGACAGTCTGCACGAGTGCGTCTGTGCGTCCGCCAGGCGGTATTGACACGGCATAATTCTCAAGTGTGGGGAATGTGCGTCCAAGGCGTTCGCGGTATATCTTGCGCATAGCCTTCACGAAAGCGTCATACTGTCCGTCGCCAAGAGCGTTGTCCTCATACTGCTTGCCGTCAATCTCAACCTTAACAGTTGCCATAGGGCGCAGTCCGTAGGCAAGCGACACCATATAGCTCACAAGCTTTATCTTGTCTTCGGGAGCCGAATGCTTCAGCACGTCGCTCACGATGAATGGCAGGTCTTCCTGAGTTACAATCTCCTTGCGATCGCCCAGTTCGGTAATGCGTTGCGTGACACGTCGTGTCTGTTCGGGAGTGAGCTCCAGTCCGAGCAGTTCCAGGTTCTTGGCGATATTAGCCCTACCGCTATTCTTACCAAGTGCATACTCGCGCTTACGTCCGAAACGCTCAGGCACAAGATTATTACAGTAAAGGTTGTCCTTATTGTCACCATCGGCATGAACGCCAGCCACTTGCGTGAACACATTCTCGCCTACGATAGGCTGGTTTGGCGCAATGGCAATACCTGAATATCCCTCTACCAGTCGGCTTATTTCGCCCAATCGGTCTTCACGGATACTGGTTTCAATACCGAGCTGATCTTTAAGTATAGCCTGCACGCTTGCAAGCGGGGCATTGCCACAACGCTCACCCAGTCCGTTCACCGTGACATGCAGACCGCTTGCGCCACTCACCACAGCAGCCAACGAATTGGCTACGGCAAGGTCGTAGTCGTTATGTGCATGGAATTCGAATTTGGTGTCGGGATAGCGCTCCACCATCTGGCCGAAATACTTCGTCACCTCCATAGGGTTGAGTATGCCCAATGTATCGGGCAGAAGGAAACGCTTGATTCCACTCTCCACGAGGGCGTCCATCATCTTGAACACATAGTCGGGCGAATCCTTCATGCCGCTACTCCAATCCTCAAGATACAGATTTACAGCCATACCCTTCTGCATGGCAAGAGTGAGCGACTCGTATATTCCGTCGATATGTTCTTCGGGAGTCTTCTTGAGCTGATGCGTACAATGCTTGAGCGAACCCTTTGCAAGCAGGTTTATAACCTTGCATCCGCATTCGTCAATCCAGTCGATTGACTTGCCACCATCGACAAAGCCCAACACTTCTACCCTATTCAGCTTGCCCACACTCTCGGCATAGCGGCAAATCATGCGCACAGCTTCCTTCTCACCATCAGAGACACGTGCCGAAGCCACTTCTATACGATTCACATTGACATCGCCAAGAAGCATTCGCGCCACCATGAGTTTCTCATGAGGAAGGAATGACACTCCGCTGGTCTGCTCGCCATCGCGGAGTGTACAGTCCATTATTTCTATTGTTCTTGCTCCCATGACTCTACCTTATCACGATTCTGTACAAGGAAGTCTACGTCGTCGAGTCCGTTTTCAAGGCAATGCTTCTTGTATCCGTTTATCTCAAAATGCTCGCTCTTGCCTGTAGCGAGGTTTGTAACGGTCTGATTGGGCAGATCTACCTTCACCTCTGTCTTGTGGTCCTTGTCGATGCTGGCAAAGAGTTCCTTAAGGAATTCCTCGCTCACCACTACCGGCAACACAAGATTGTTGAGCTCGTTGTTCTTATGGATGTCGGCAAAGAACGAGCTGATGACCACACGGAATCCGGCTCCGGCAATAGCCCAAGCTGCGTGCTCGCGCGAAGAGCCCGAACCGAAGTTCTTGCCTGCTACGAGTATCACTCCGCTATACGACGGATCGTTCATAACGAAGTCGGGCTTCGGAGTACCGTCGGCATTATATCGCCAGTCACGGAATAGGTTGTCGCCCATGCCTTCTTTGTCAATTGCCTTAAGGAAGCGGGCTGGTATTATCTGGTCGGTATCCACATTCTCAAGCGGAAGGGGTATGCATGTGGAGGTTATAACGTTGAATTTCTGTTTCATTATTCTTCAATTATTAAACATTAAACATTAGAACATAAGTTCTCTTGGGTCTGTTACCACTCCCGTAACTGCTGCTGCAGCTGCTACCAGAGGCGAAGCAAGGATAGTACGTGAGCCAGGTCCCTGACGACCCTCAAAGTTACGGTTGGATGTCGATACCGAATACTTGCCGGCAGATATCTTGTCGTCGTTCATGGCAAGACATGCCGAGCAGCCCGGCTGGCGAATCTCGAAACCAGCTTCGGTAAGAACCTTATCCAATCCTTCCTCTCTTATCTGCTTGTCTACGAGCCATGAGCCCGGTACAAGCCATGCCGTAACGCCTTCTGCCTTATGGCGTCCCTTCACGATAGAGGCAAATGCACGGAAGTCTTCAATACGTCCGTTGGTGCAGGCACCGAGGAACACATAGTCGATCTTATGACCGAGGAGCTTCTCGCCCGGCTCAAATCCCATATAGGCAAGCGACTTCTTGAACGAAGCCTGACCAGCCTTGTCTATCTCATCGAGTGTAGGAATGGTCTCTGTAATACCGATACCCATACCAGGATTGGTGCCGTAAGTGATGCGCGGCTCTATGTCGGCAGCATCAAACACGAGTTCCTTGTCGAACACGGCATCGTCGCCACTCTTCAGAGTCTTCCAGTAAGCCACGGCCTTGTCCCATGCCTCGCCCTTAGGAGCATATTCGCGACCCTTGATATATTCGAATGTTGTCTCGTCGGGAGCCACAAATCCGCCACGCGCACCCATCTCGATAGAAAGGTTGCAGAGTGTGAGTCGGCCCTCCATAGACATGTCGCGCACTACGTCGCCAGCATATTCAACGAAATATCCTGTAGCGCCCGAAGTGGTGAGTCGGCTCATCAGGTAGAGAGCTACATCCTTAGGCGTAACACCCTTAGCCAACTTTCCGTTGACGCTTATACGCATCGACTTCGGCTTGGTCTGCAGAATGCATTGTGAAGCCATAACCATCTCTACCTCAGATGTTCCGATACCGAAAGCTACAGCACCCATAGCGCCATGGGTAGATGTATGTGAGTCGCCACACACGATGGTCATACCTGGCAGAGAGAGACCCTTCTCCGGTCCTACAACGTGGATGATGCCGTTGTCCTTAGAGTTCATGGCGAAGTGTGTCACGCCGAAATCGGCAGCATTCTTAGCCAATGTGTCCACCTGACGCTTTGACACGGGGTCTTCGATGGGCTTGTCCTGGTCGTGTGTAGGAGTATTATGGTCGGGCATGCAGAATATGTGGTCGGGACGGAACATCTTGAGTCCGCGGGCACGCATGCCGGCAAAGGCCTGAGGCGAAGTCACCTCGTGGCAGTAAAGACGATCTATATACAATTGTGTAGGGCCGTCCTTGACTGTCTGCACAACATGCTTATCCCAGATTTTGTCGAATAATGTGTTCATTATAATATGTTTATATTGTTAATGTTATTGCTTGTTTGTATTTATAGTGTGGATGATTGGAGTGTGGCTTTATTTCACACGAAACTTGTTGATACAGTCGATGTAAGCCTCAACAGAAGCCGTCACGATGTCGGTATTTGCTCCGAAGCCGTAGTAAACGCTTCCGTCGTACTCCACCTGCATGTGTACCTTGCCCACGTCGTCCGATCCCTTCGAGATGGCCTGGATAGTAAACTCCTTCAGGGTCATCTGCTTCTGAATGATCTTCTTGAGAGCCTTGATGGCAGCATCTACCGGACCGTTGCCTGTCGAAGCCTCTTCAAACTTCTGGCCTGAGATGTCGAGTCCGATGCTTGCCACACTCTTAACGCCCATGCCTGTAGTAACCTGCAGGAAGTCGAGCTTCACGGCGTGCGAAGCCTTGGCATCGGCACCTGCCAACATGAGTATGTCGTCGTCGTTGACTTCCTTCTTGCGGTCGGCAAGCTTGAGGAACTGCTGGTAGATAGTGTCTATCTTCGACTCGTCGTCTATCTTCACGCCCAGCACTCCGAGGCGATACTTCAAGGCGGCTCTGCCCGAACGTGCTGTCAGCACTATGCTGCCGCTGTCCAGACCTACATCCTTCGGGTCGATAATCTCGTATGTGCTCACATTCTTGAGCACTCCGTCCTGGTGGATGCCACTACTGTGGGCGAATGCGTTACGACCCACAATGGCCTTGTTAGGCTGAACGGGCATGTTCATCAGGCTCGAAACCATGCGGCTTGTGGGACAAATCTTGGTGGTATTGATATTAGTATCGATATTTATGCCGTTATGACACTTCAGAATCATGGCAATCTCTTCGAGCGAAGTGTTGCCCGCACGCTCACCTATACCATTTATGGTCACCTCTACCTGACGCGCTCCGTTCAGCACTCCGCTCAGCGTATTGGCTGTGGCAAGACCCAAGTCGTTGTGGCAATGGGTTGAGAGCACGGCCTTGTCGATGTTGTCCACATGCTCTACCAAATACTTAATCTTGGCTCCATACTCCTCGGGCAGACAGTAGCCCGTAGTGTCGGGAATGTTGATGACTGTAGCGCCAGCCTTGATGACAGCCTCAACCACACGTGCCAGATACTCGTTGTCGGTACGTCCGGCATCCTCGGCATAGAACTCTACGTCCTCTACATATCGCTTGGCATAGGCCACGGCACGAACGGCACGCTCTATTATCTCCTCGCGGTTTGAGTGAAACTTATACTTAATGTGCGAATCGGACGTACCGATACCGGTATGGATGCGTCCACGCTTGGCATACTTCAGAGCCTCGGCAGCACAATCTATGTCCTTCTCTACAGCACGTGTCAGAGCACAGATAGTGGGCCATGTCACAGCCTTTGAAATCTCAATGACCGAATTGAAGTCGCCCGGACTTGAAATAGGGAATCCTGCCTCAATCACGTCTACACCCAATTGCTCAAGCTGCTTTGCCACCTGTATCTTCTCAACGGTATTCAACTGGCAACCTGGCACCTGCTCGCCATCGCGGAGCGTAGTGTCAAAAATGTACAATCTTTCACTCATCCTTATATGTGTTTTTACGTTATTACTTAAACCGAAAAAACCTTTCACACTACCTTGTAGGGGTTAGTGAGAAAGGTTTTTCTTGTCATCTACTCATAAGAGAGACTGTATTGTTTGCGGCAACCTATTAGCATACACTACCCCGTTCGACATTGTTCCAAAGTCGAATTCGAATAATAATGCTAATAATGTTGTACGACAAATTCATATTTATAATATATTTATGGTGATACGTCTTATTTCGGTTACAAAGGTAAGAAAATATCGGTAGCCTGCAAATAAATTATTACTTTTTTTATCGTATTTATTGCATTTTGTTATACCGTAGCGTTTTTCAAGTCCTACTACACCTTATTATATTATAGAGCATGTATTACAAAACAGCTACAAGAATGTAATAAAAAGACAAATTATTAATGCGTTTTCTTGGTTATTCTCCAGAAAACATCTATTTTTGTAACGTTAGAAAAAAAACAAATTATGAAAACGACCAAAGAATACATATCGTTGATAGAATCTCATGCCGAAGAACTAAAAATATTGTTCGGCATAAAGTCTTTGCGCATATTTGGTTCGGTTTCGCGCAACGAACAAAAGGAAGGTAGCGATGTTGACGTGTGCGTGGATATGGCGCCAAAAGCTTTTTTAGTTGTTCGCCTGAAACGCTTTCTTGAAAATCTGCTTCAATGCTCTGTCGACGTCGTAAGAATGCACAAGCATATCAATCCATATTTACTTGAGGAAATTGATAAAGACGGAATTTATGTTATCCAATAGATTAAAAGTATTGCTGTTTCAGATAAGAACAGCAATACTACAATTGAAAGAATGGAATAATAATGTTCAGAGTTCTGACGATTATTATTGCTCACCTGATGGAATGAAAAATCTTGCAGCCAGTTGTATGCTCATTGAGGCTATTGGGGAGAGCATCAAACAGATTGATAAAATCACAGAAGGAAATTTGTTAGCTAAACGGCCAGAAATTCCATGGAAGGACGTTATTGGTATCCGTAATCATATAGCCCATGGTTATTTCGATATTGACGGCGACATGGTGTTTGATGTCGTCAAAAATGATTTGGATTCTTTATTGGAAGCTATAGAGTATTTTATAGAAAATCTTACTGTAGAGAAATAATAGAAAAGGACTCCTTTTGCTCACCAAATGGAGTCCTTTTGCCACCTAAAAGGAGTCCTTTTGCAAGCCAAAACGACTCCTTTTGCATTCCGAAAGGAGTCCTTTTGTATTTAGGGGGACAGATTTTGAGGTCTCAAGCCCGTTTTTCCAAAGGAAAACCTTATTTTTGCATAACGTAACATTCAACCTAAATACACATACAAACTGAAATATGATAACAGGCGAAATAAAAAACAAGATCGACCAGATTTGGGACACCTTCTTTGTGGCTGGCATCACCAACCCCATAACCGTACTCGAACAGATGACATATATATTCTTCATGAAGATGCTCGACGACAAGCAGCTGCAGAAAGAAGAGAACGCACGCGACTGGGATAGCGAAGTGCAGAACCCCACATTCATCGACGGCAAACTGTGGGTCAATCCCGAAGCCGTGAGCGATGAGGAGCGTGCCGGAGTGCCTTACGAGAACCTCAGATGGCACGTTTTCAAGAATTTTGGTGCCGACAATATGTATAAGGTTGTGCGACAGAGCGTGTTTGAATTTATCAAGCACATCGGAACGGGCGAAGAGAGTGCCTACAGCCGATATATGAAGTCAGCCATCTTCCTCATACCCAACGCCCGAACGCTTGCCAAGATAGTTGACGGAGTAGACTCGCTCGACATGAACAACCGCGACGCCATGGGCGATGTCTACGAGTATATACTCGGCAAGATGGCGGCTTCGGGCACAAACGGACAGTTCCGCACGCCACGCCACATCATACGCATGATTGTAGAGATGATGCAACCTACTCCACAAGACTACATCTGCGACCCTGCCATGGGTTCGGCAGGATTTCTGGTAGAGGCGGTAAAGCATATCAAGGAGCACTATGAGACAGCCTTGTACGTCGGCGACGAGGCACGCCACATGAAGACTTCGATGATTAACGGATATGATACCGACCAGACCATGCTGCGCATAGGAGCCATGAACCTTCTGCTTCATGACATTACAGCTCCCGAACTGGCGTGGCGCGACTCTCTGTCGGAGCAGAACGACGACCAGGGCTGCTACTCGCTCATTATGGCTAACCCTCCCTTTGCAGGCAGTCTCGACAAGGGCAACGTCAACAAGAACATCCTTGCCTATGCCAATACCAGCAAGACCGAACTGCTGTTTCTTGCCCAGTTCGTACGCTCACTTGAGATAGGCGGACGTTGTGCCAGCATCGTTCCCGACGGAGTATTGTTCGGAACATCTAAGGCTCACGTTGCCATACGCAAGGAGATAGTGGACAATCAGCAGTTGCGTGCCGTAATCTCCATGCCGAGCGGAGTGTTCAAGCCATACGCAGGAGTGTCGACAGCCGTACTCGTATTCAACAAGACCAACTGTGGCGGAACCGACCGCGTATGGTTCTACGACATGAAGGCAGACGGATTCTCGCTCGACGACAAGCGTTCGCCAATCAACGACAACGACATTCCCGACGTAATCAACCGTTTCCTCAATCCCGACAAAGAGCAGGAACGCACCCGCAAGGACCAAAGCTTCTTCGTGCCCGTAGACGAAATACGCCAGAACGACTACGACCTCTCTATCAACAAATATAAAGAGGTGGAGCGCGAGCGTGTGGAGTATGAGCCCGTGAAGGACATATTGGCGCGACTGGAGCAGACCGAAGCAGAATATGCCAAGGGATACGGAGAGCTGAGAGGAATGTTGGAGGAGTAAAGGAATAGCTATAAAAACCTATGGCACAATCACTTTGTAAAATCTATTTGCACATTATATTCCACATCAAGACCACAAGTCCATGTATTCTTGATGATGATCTCAAACGTGTGCACGCCTATATCGGCGAAATAATAAACGACACGAAATGCACAACCATTTGGGTTGGAGGTGTTGGCGACCATGTACATGCCTTGTGTCTATTAGGTCGTGAGGTATCGATAGCGCAACTTGTGGAGGCTATGAAACGCAATAGCAGCCGATGGATAAAATCGCTATCCCCAAAATATTCATGGTTTGCATGGCAAGGCGGTTATGCGGCTTTGTCAGTAAGCCAGTCGGTTGTGGACAAAACATTGGCGTACATCAAAAACCAAAGGGAGCATCATAAGAAGACGTCATTCCAAGACGAATACAGGCAGTTTTTGAAATTGTATAATATTGAATATGACGAAAAGTATGTGTTTACGGATTAGCAAGGACGTGAAACCACCAACGTTGCAAGGACACGATACCAACAACGTATGTGCAAGGACGTGACCAATAACGTTTGCGCAAGGACGTGACCAATAACGTTTGCGCAAAGACGGGCTGAAAGCCCAATGTTTCCATAGCCCAGGGCAACGCCCTGGGTAAACGGATAAACCCGCCAAGCGCCCTGCAAGGGCAACTATAAAAACAACGAGCTATTAAAGCTGCCCTTACAGGGCGCTTTGCTCATAACTACATCATACCCAGGGCGTTGCCCTGGGCTGTGGAGAAGTTGCCCCGTTGGGGCGCGCAGCTAATAACAATAACGACAAGGAGGAACAATGAAACAAGGATGGGAATATAAGAAGTTGGGAGAGGTTTGCGAAGTTGTATCAGGCTCAACACCCAAAACCAACGTCCCCGAATATTGGGGTGAAGGTCACTATTGGGTAACTCCGGCTGAACTAAATGACACTATTGTTTATATAGATAAAACAGAAAGACAAATTACAGACGAAGCTTTAACAAAAACAAAACTTCGTCTCTTACCCGTTGGAACTGTTTTACTATCATCACGTGCGCCTATAGGTAAAGTAGCCATTACAAAAACAGAAATGTATTGCAACCAAGGCTTCAAGAATTGTATCTGTTCAGATTCTATATACAACAAATATCTTTTCTATTTTTTGCGTCTAAAAAAGGAATACTTAAATAGCTTAGGACGTGGAGCTACATTTAAAGAAATATCAAAATCTATTGTAGAATCCATTACTATTCCCCTCCCTCCCAAGTCCACCCAACTCTCCATTGTCTCCGAACTTGACAAGATTAACGAATTGATTCGTTTAAAGAAGGAGCAACTGAAAGATTATGACAACCTCGCACAAAGCATCTTCTATGAGATGTTTGGAGACCCCGTGGAGAATGATAAGGGATGGGAAGTGAAATATCTTAATGATATTTGTGATGTTAGAGATGGAACTCATGACTCACCTCAATATCTACAGCATAGTGAATACTCTCTTGTTACATCAAAGAACATTGTTAATGATGAAATAGATTTTAGTAAAGTTAATTATATTTCGGAGGAAGACTTTAATAATATCAATAAACGTTCAAAAGTTGATGATGGCGATATTATTATGCCTATGATTGGTACTATTGGGAATCCTATCATAGTGCATATTGATAAAGTTCACAAATTCTGTATCAAGAATGTTGCTTTAATAAAGTTTGTTGCAGAAACACAGATTTCTAATCTGTTCTTATTAAATCTAATGAAGTGTAAGAGCTTTAACGATTATCTTAAGAGTCATAATAAAGGTGGAACTCAAAAGTTTATTGCCCTTGGTACTATAAGGAAATTAAGAATCATCCTTCCTCCTCTCCCTCTCCAACACCTCTTTGCCCAACGCATAGAGCAGATAGAGCGTCAGAGGTCTGCGGTACAGAAGTCGATAACCGACCTTGAAACTCTCCTTGCCTCTCGCATGCAATATTGGTTTGAGTAACGGAAACTTAGGAGGGTAGGGCATCCCTGCCCTACCCACTCAGTCTTAAATTACAGTTGATTGAGTGGATATAGCATGGAGGCTATACCCTCCTATAGATAGCCAACTGCTTGCGCAGGCTAAGGCGAGGACGCCATAGCCTCCTACACTTTGCATCAACAATCCATATTATGGACGACTCTAAAAACTTGAATATATGAAGAAATTTGAAATACGAAATAGCACAGCCGAATTCCTTATCTTTATGGCGGAGGGTAAGGAAGATGGCGTTCAAGTGGTTTATAAAGACGAAACCATTTGGTGTACGCAGAAAGCTATGGCTACGCTTTTTGATGTAGACAAATCTGGCATAAGCCGACACATTAAGAAAATTCTTAGTGAAGGAGAATTGCCTACAGACACGACTGTTGCAAAAATTGCAACAGTCGTAAATCGTGGCATTAGAGGTGAAGTAGAAGACGAACTTGAATACTATAATCTTGACATGGTTATCGCCGTTGGCTATCGTGTCAATTCCCGTCGCGCCACCCAATTCCGCCAATGGTGCACCTTCGTACTTCGTCAATACGCCATCCGTGGCTACGTAATAGACAAGAAGCGCATGGAGAACGGCTCGTTTATAGGCGTGGACTACTTTGAGCAACTCTTGGAAGAGATACGCGAAATTCGTCTATCCGAACGCAACTTCTACCAAAAGCTAACCGACATCTACGCCACAGCCATCGACTACAACCGCGATGCTCCTACCACAAGAGACTTCTTCAAGAAGGTGCAAAACAAAATGCACTATGCCGTACATGGCCATACTGCTGCCGAACTGATTGTAGAGCGTGCCGATGCCGACAAGGAACACATGGGACTGACCACATGGGCAAAGGCTCCTAACGGAAAGATTATACGGTCGGACGTGAGTGTGGCAAAGAACTATCTGAAACAAAACGAGCTGCAAGCTCTCGGACGGTTGGTCAACGCCTATCTTGATATTGCAAAGGATATGGCAGAACGCCACATCCCCATGACTATGGAAGACTGGGCTAAGCGTATAGACAAGTTCCTTGATGCAACAAACAGAGACATTCTGCAAAGCGCAGGAAGCATAACCGCCGAGTATGCCAAGCAATATGCAGAAAGCGAATTTGAAAAATACAGAGTGATACAAGACCGACTGTTCCGCTCTGACTTTGATCTGCTTAACGAAAACCAAACAACAATACCCTATGAAGAACTTTGACTTTATCTCACGCTTGGCGGAGACAATCCCCGACTTCGCCCAGCTACACGCATACTGCGATAAGGCGGAAATCTTTCAGAAGGCTTTCCCTGAGGAGAGTGCCAGCAACGCCCGCAAGGCTTTGGAGTGGCTGGTAAAGAACCATCTGTATATGGCCAACGTGACGCTCGACAAGCACGAGACGCTCAATCAGATGCTCAAGCGTCCGCAGATAGATGCCTTCATCGACGAAGACTGGGAGTTTGAGCAATACATGCGAACAGTAAAGAAGATTGGCAACTATGCCAGCCATACCGGAGCGCAGGAGGTGAAGCCCAACGATGCCTTCATCTGTCTGCGTGCCTTGTATTATGTGGTGAGCGGTTTTCTGTATCGTTGGCGTGCCATACAGAATATTGTGGCATTCGACGCTACTCTTGTGCCCAACGGATTCACGGGCATTCACATAGCTGACAACTCCGAACCTACTGTCTCTACCGAAGTGGCTGACAGCATCCCGACTGATGCTATCGACAATCCTACAGTTCCTACCGACCGGCCGAAGGAGTCGCTTGAGAGCGAAGCCATCACACGTAAGTGTATTATCGACTACATGCTGAATGAAGCCAAATGGCAGATACTTGCCACCAAGGGCGACATACAGGGCGGCAAGGCTGCCATAGAGGTGAAGGTGGAGGGCATGGATCGTGCCAACTATCCTTCGGGCGTGGGCTATGCCGACTATGTGCTGTTCAGCAAAGGAGGCAAGCCTCTGGCTGTGATAGAGGCTAAGAGCACCATAGAGAATGCCGGCAAGGGACGCAAGCAGGCGCTGAAATATGCCGACTGTCTGCAACGTAAGTATGGCGTCAGACCCGTGGTGTACTATACCAATGGTTATACGACTAAGGTGATTGACGGACTGGGCTATCCCGACAGAGAGGTAATATCGTTTCACAGCGAAGACGACCTTGAGCGCATGATACAGAAACGAGGACGTGCCGACATTACTGACCTTACAATTGACGACGAGATTACAAACCGTCCGTATCAGAAGACAGCAATAAAGAGTCTGGTGGAATGGCTCAACAAGAAGCACAGACGCGGACTGCTGGTGCTGGCTACGGGTACGGGCAAGACCCGTGTGAGCATATCGCTATGCAAACTGCTGTCCAGCAACAACTGGATTAAGAAGGTGCTGTTTCTTGCCGACCGTACCGAACTGGTCAATCAGGCACGTGGAAGGTTTGAGGAGTTTCTGCCAAGCGAGTCGATGAGCTGTCTGTCGGACGATGCCAAGCCTGACACGAATGCACGCTTCATATTCTCTACCTATCAGACCATGATAAACTACATTAATGCCGTGCCCGTGGAATTCTCGGTAGGACACTTCGACCTTATCATTATCGACGAGGCCCACAGAAGTGTGTTTGGTAAGTATGGCGCCATATTCAGATATTTCGACTCGTTTCTGATAGGTCTTACAGCCACACCACGCGACGAGATTGACCGCAACACATTCAAGCTTCTGGAACTGGAAGACGAACCGAACTTTGAATATACCTACGACGAAGCCATTAACGACAAGTATCTGCGACCGTACAAGTTGAAGAACTGCACGTCGAAGATAATAAACCGTGGCATCAAGTATGACGAACTGAGTCAGAACGAGCGCGACGAACTGGAGAAGGTGTGGGAATATGAGAAGGCTCTGAACGGCATTCCACAAGACGAAGACTATCATCGCGACATACAGGGCAACGAGATATTCCGCTATCTCATCAACGACGACACTATAGATAATGTTCTGTCCTAACTGATGACCAACGGACTCAAAGTACATAGCGGAGAGGATGTTGGCAAGACCATCATATTTGCCTACAACCACAAGCATGCCGAGCGCATAGTGGAACGCTTTCAGGAGCTTTATCCCGAACGTGGGGCTGACTATTGCCAGCTCATAGACAATCAGGTGAAGCATCATTCGGCTATAATAGCCGACTTCAAGGTGGCTGACAAGATGCCCAGATAGCCGTGTCGGTAGACATGCTCGATACGGGCATCGACGTGCCCGAGATTCTGAACCTCGTATTCTTTAAGGTGGTGAAGTCAAAGATAAAGTTCGAGCAGATGATAGGTCGTGGCACACGACTATGCAAAGACCTTTTTAGCGAGGGACACGACAAGGAAGAGTTCTACATATTCGACTGGTGTGGCAACTTCGAGTATTTCTCGAAGAATGCCGAAGGCATAGGCTCCACCAACGTGAAGTCGCTAACCGAACGCCTCTTCGGGCTGAGAGTGGACATTGCCAAGGAACTGCAAAGTGCCGACCATCAGGAGAAGGAGTTCGACAAGCAGCTGCACGACGAGCTGAAGACTCTGCTGCACAAGCAGGTGGCAGCTATAGGCAAGGAACGCAAGGAGACCCGACCCTACCTGAGCATAATCGAACCTATGCGCGACAAGGACAAGTGGAATTGTCTGACTGAGGTGGACGCAGTAAGGTTGAAGCAGATTGGCAGCCTTATTCCAATAGACAAGGACGACGAGGACGCCAAAAAGTTTGACGTGGTGATGCTGCACATCATGCTGGCACATATCGACAGCAACGTACGGGTGGGACAAATGAAGCAGATAGTGGTGAATGTGGCAGCCTTGCTCGAGAAGAAAGGCACCATCCCTGCCGTAATGGCACGTATCGACACCATACGTAAGGTGCAGACACAAGCGTTCTGGGAAAACGAGAGTCTGGATGCTCTGGAACATGTGCGCAAGCAACTGCGCGACCTGATGCACCTGCTTAAGGAACAACGCAAGGACAAGAAGTTCGTAATCGACATCGACGACGAATACACCACAAGCGACGAGGGGGTTGACGTGGTTATACAGACCACATACAAACAACGCGTCATAGACTATCTGGCTGCCAACAGCAACAACCCTACCCTACGCAAGATACAGCACTTCGAACAACTGTCGGCTGACGACATCGAGGAACTGGAACGCATATTCTTTGAAGAACTCGGGTCAAAGGACGAGTACAACAAACTTACCGACGGCCATCCGTATAAGAATAATGTGGCGGCATTCATACGTGTAGTCAACGGAATAGACCGCGAAAAGGCTCTGCAGATATACCAGCAGTTTGTAGAAGGCTACAACCTGACATCCGAACAGGAGCGATACCTGAAGAATATTCTCGACTATGTGAGCGTGAATGGCGACATAGAGACACGCAACTTTATGGAGTTTCCGCTCAAAGCCCTCAACTGGCGAGGCACGTTCGGCGAAAGGTTTGTAAGCCTGAAGGAGTTTGTCAAGCAAATACACAAAGTGATCTCGACAACCGCATAGACTACAAACAGAGTGAGTGTAGGGCACTTAGCTTTGGTTAATATTAATTAATAACGACAATAAAGTAAGGGCGAAGTGGCTTTGTTACAATAAAAAAGAGTAACTTTGCACCCGCTATTACGAGATAGTAGCATAAATTCAAACCAACAAAACAATAATTTAAAAAATGGCAACAAAAATCAGATTGCAGCGCGGCGGTCGTAAAGGCTACGCTTTCTATCGTATCGTTATCGCTGATTCAAGAGCACCACGTGATGGTAAGTTTACTGAGAAGATTGGTACATACAACCCTAACACCAATCCTGCTACTGTAGATTTGGATTTTGACCGTGCCCTCTACTGGGTAGAGTGTGGCGCACAGCCCACAGCTACAACTCACAACATCCTTAAGGGTGAAGGCGTTTATCTTATGAAGCACCTCCGTGGTGGCGTTAAGAAGGGCGCTTTTGATGAGGCTACTGCTCAGAAGAAGTTCGACGCATGGAAGGCTGACAAGCAGAAGGGTCTTGATACCGTTCGCGAGAGCGAGGCTAAGGCTAAGGCTGAGGCTGCCGCTAAGGAGCTTGAGGCTGAGAAGAAGGTAAACGAGGCTATTGCCAAGAAGGTAGCTGAGAAGAAGGCTGCTGAGGCTGCCGCTAAGGCAGAGGCTGAGGCTGCTGCTAACGCTGAGGCTACAGAGGAGACTCCGGCAGAGGCTTAATTACCCGTCAAAACGAAAAGCCACGATCCGTAAAAAGGTCGAAAACATAAATCCCAGGAACAACAGTTCTTGGGATTTATTGTTTTATCAGGCTTGGGCTTTCATCATGTACAACTTCACCTTATTATATATAGCACACTTAGCATTTCACAATACATAATTTATGGCAACAACAGAAGCACAACACTCACGCCTACCCTACCGCGCTATAGCTCTCGACCTTGACGGCACTCTGACCAACAACGCCAAGGAAGTGACTCCACTCACACGCAAGACCTTACTGAAGGCACAAGCCGACGGAGCTTATATCATATTGGCTTCGGGCAGACCTACATACGGCATCATTCCCGTAGCCGACTGTCTGGGACTGGAAGAGACGGGCGGATACATACTGGCATACAACGGAGGAAAGATAGTTGACTGCAAGACCATGGAAGAACTCTACTCCAACTTCCTTCCCGCAGAGGTTATACCTATGTTGCACCAATATGCAAGAAGCAAAGGCTACGCTCTGCTGGGCTATGCAGGCAACGAGATCGTAACCGAAATGCCCGACGACCAATACGTAAAGGAGGAGTCGCGCATCAACCGTATGAATATAAGAAAGGTGGAATGCCTGACTGACCATCTTGAAGCACACCCCACAAAGCTTCTCATGACGGGCGACCCAGCTGTAATGGTTGAAGCAGAGAAGGAACTTATAGAACTCGTAGGCAACTATATCGACGTGTTCCGCTCGGCACCTTTCTTTATAGAACTTGTACCGAAGGGTATTGACAAGGCTCAGTCGCTCGTCCGCCTGCTTACACAACTGGAGCTTACCCCGAAAGACATGATTGCTTTCGGCGACGGATATAACGACCTTTCGATGCTGAAGCTGGCAGGTATCGGTGTGGCTATGGCTAATGCCGCACCCGAAGTGAGAGCCGAAGCCGACTATGTGACATTGTCGAACGAGGAGGACGGAGTGGCTGCCGCCATTGAGAAGTTCTGCTATAACAAAGGATAACAAACCGGAAAAGCAAATGAAAGTAGACACAATAACATATAAGGAAATCAATCGCCCGATGTACATCCTGGAAGAGGAGCGCCTGCGACGCAACCTCACCATAATTAGCGATGTGGCAAAACGTGCCGATGTGGAAATCATTCTGGCGTTTAAAGCCTATGCCTTGTGGAAGACATTCCCCATATTCAAGGAATACATCAAGTCAACCACAGCAAGCTCGTTGGGCGAAGCAAGACTCGCCGTGGACAAGTTCGGCAAGAAGGCACACACCTTCTCGCCTGCCTATACCGACTACGAGATTGACGAGATAGCACGTTGTTCAAGTCATCTGACGTTCAACTCGCTCTCGCAATACGAGCGTCTGCACAATAGAGCCAAGAATGCAAACGAAGAAATAAGCTTCGGATTGCGCATCAATCCCGAATACTCGGAAATAGAAACCGACATATACAACCCTTGTGCCGCCGGCACACGATTCGGCATAAGTGCCGACAAGATGCCCGAGACTCTGCCTTCGGACATAGACGGATTCCATTGCCATTGCCATTGCGAGAACGGATCGGACGTATTCGAACGCACCTTGAAGCATATTGAGGAGAAGTTCTCGGGATGGTTCAAGCAGATAAAATGGATAAACTTTGGCGGCGGACACCTTATGACACGCAAAGACTACGATATAGAACTGCTCGTAAACATACTGAAGGAATTTCACAATCGCTATCCATGGCTCAAGATTATCATGGAACCAGGAAGTGCATTCGGTTGGCAGACCGGCCCGTTGGTTGCACAAGTGATAGATATTGTGGAAGACAAAGGCATAAAAACAGCAATTCTGAACGTAAGTTTCTCATGCCACATGCCCGATTGTCTTGAAATGCCATACCATCCGGCAGTAAGAGGAGCAAAAACAATTGAGGAAAATCCCGACTATAGCAAGCCATATACTTATCGTTTGGGAGCAAACAGTTGTCTGTCGGGCGACTTTATGTCGGCTTGGGAATTTGACCATGAACTCGAAATTGGCGAAAATATCATCTTCGAGGACATGAATCACTACACAACCGTGAAGACAACCATGTTCAACGGCATCTCTCACCCGGCACTCGCATTTGTGCATTCAGGCACGAATGAGCTGGAAATAATGCGAAAATACGGTCCAGAAGACTACATTTCGCGTATGGATTAAAGAAAAATGCACTTTTTCTTGAAATTTCCTTACAAAACCTTTGGCGTTTCAAGAAAAAGTGCTACCTTTGCAACCGCTTTCAAGAACGAAGCAATCTGAAAGAAATAACAGATGCGGCAATAGCTCAGTTGGTAGAGCACAACCTTGCCAAGGTTGGGGTCGCGAGTTCAAGTCTCGTTTGCCGCTCT
>URDM01000007.1 GCA_900546575.1 uncultured Prevotella sp. | reverse complement strand
GACAGATTCTCTTTCAATGTTACGAAGAAGACTGTAATTGTCTTGGACAATGCTTCTGTTCATAGAAATCGGAAAGTGAAAGAACTGAGGAAAATTTGGGAGAATAGAGGATTGTTCCTCGTCTATCTTCCACCTTATTCTCCAGAACTTAATCCTGCCGAGATTCTTTGGCGTATACTTAAGGGCAAATGGATAAGACCGATAGATTACGAGACTACGGACTCGCTTTTCTATTGTACGAACAGGGCCTTGGCCTCTGTGGGTACGAACTTATTCGTGAATTATTCATATTTGTAAAATTAATTTTGAACAGTTACTTAAATAATAAATCAACAAATAAAAAAACAAACTTCTAAAATTATAAAAACTCTTATGAAGAACATTTTGGTTATCGGTTCTACAGGACAGATAGGTTCTGAACTGACTAAGAAACTACGTTCGATCTACGGAAACAGTAATGTTGTGGCTGGCTACATCAAGGGCGCTGAGCCAACAGGCGAACTGGCTGAGGCTGGTCCTATGGCCGAGTGTGATGTCACAAATCCGCAAATGATTTCGGATGTTGTAAGCAAGTACAACATTGACACCATCTACAATCTTGCAGCTCTACTGTCTGTTGTGGCAGAATCAAAGCCACGTCTGGCATGGAAGATTGGTATCGATGGTTTGTGGAACATCCTTGAGATTGCACGTGAGCATCACTGTGCTGTGTTTACTCCAAGCTCAATCGGCTCATTCGGTCCGTCAACTCCTAAGATGATGACTCCGCAGGACACTATACAGCGTCCTCGTACTATATACGGTGTATCAAAGGTTACCACAGAGCTTCTGAGCGACTACTACTTTAATAAGTATGGTGTAGACACACGTGCCGTACGCTTCCCTGGCGTTATCTCGTACGTTACACCTCCGGGTGGTGGTACTACCGACTATGCTGTTGATATTTATTATTCGGCAGTTCGTGGCGAGAAGTTCGTTTGCCCGATTAAGGAGGGTACACTTATGGACATGATCTACATGCCTGATACTCTTAAGGCTGCTATCGACCTTATGGAGGCTGACCCGACACGTCTTGTACATCGCAACGCATTCAACATCGCTTCTTTGAGCTTTGGTCCGGAGACAGTGTTCCAGGCTATCAAGAAGTACAAGCCTGACTTCGAGATGGAGTACAACGTTGATCCGTTGAAGCAGAGCATCGCTGAGAGCTGGCCTGACCGTATGGATGACTCTTGTGCTCGTGAGGAATGGGATTGGTGCCCGGCTTACGACCTCGACTCAATGACAAAGGATATGCTCGAAAAGCTTACTATCAAGCTTAAGGGATAGTAGGGTAGGGCGCAACTGATATAAAGGCAGGAAATACAATTGTGGATTGATGTAGAATTCCACTCTTGTATTTCCTGCCTTTTTTTATGTCAATATGCTTTGTCAGGTATATTAATGATACTTTGCCAAGTATATTGACAATACTCTGCCAAGTATATTAATAATACTTTGCCAAGTAATATATATTGCTTGATAAAGGAATACGTCTTACTTTGCCGATGAATACGTCTTACTTTGCCAATGAATACGTCTTACTTTGCCAATGAATACGTATTGCTTTTTGGAGGGGTATAAAACAAAAGAAGACAGAACTTATAAAAGTTCTGTCTTCTTGTTGAGGTACCTAGCAGAGTCGAACTGCTCTACACGGTTTTGCAGACCGTTACCTAACCGATCGGCCAAGGTACCATAGGCATGTTGCTTAATTGCGAGTGCAAAGGTAGTAATAATATACGTAACCTCCAAATGTTTTTCAGACTTTTTCTTCAAAACAGTCAAATTTCTTTGTCTTGCCTACGTTTTTCATCTTTCTGTGCCTTATTTTACCTTTCAAAGCGCATCCCTTGCATCCGTAACATCCGTTTTTGGCTTCTTTGAATGTCGTTGCGACGCGATGTATAATGTAAGCAATGGCGCTTATAAGTATTGTGAATACTATTATATATTGTATATTCATAGTGTGGTGCAATTGGTATTTAATAAAAAAGCTGCCCTTCTGCATAGGGCAAAAGGACAGCACAGTGGTTTTGTCGATTGATAGCCAATCATGCTATGTCTTTACCAGGCAAACAAAGGATAGTTCTTCATTGTCTCGTTCACCTTGGCACGTACACGAGCTATTACCACCTCGTTCTCGGGATCGTTGAGAACCTCCTCAATGAGTTCGGCAATGAGTACCATGAGGTCTTCCTTAGCGCCACGTGTAGTGATGGCTGGTGTACCGAGGCGAATGCCTGATGTCTGGAATGCGCTGCGTGTATCGTAGGGCACCATATTCTTGTTGACGGTGATGTCGGCTGCCACGAGAGCATTCTCAGCCACCTTGCCGGTAAGGTCAGGATATTTGTCGCGAAGGTCGACAAGCATAGAGTGGTTGTCGGTGCCACCGCTTACGATGGTGAATCCACGCTTAATGAGTTCCTCAGCCAATACCTTGGCATTCTTCTGCACCTGCTTAGCCCACTCCTTGAATTCCGGCTTCAGAGCCTCGCCGAATGCTACAGCCTTAGCAGCGATGACATGCTCGAGCGGTCCGCCCTGCTGTCCGGGGAATACTGCAGAGTTGAGCAACTGGCTCATCATCTTGGTTACGCCCTTAGGAGTCTTGAGTCCCCATGGGTTCTCAAAGTCCTTGCCCATAAGGATAATACCGCCACGTGGACCGCGAAGAGTCTTGTGGGTAGTAGAAGTTACGATGTGGGCATACTTCACAGGATTGTCGAGAAGACCTGCGGCAATAAGGCCAGCAGGGTGAGCCATGTCAATCATGAGCAAAGCGCCAACCTTGTCGGCAATCTCGCGCATGCGCTTGTAGTCCCACTCGCGGCTGTAAGCCGAGCCACCACCGATAATGAGCTTAGGCTTGTTCTCGATAGCGAGCTGCTCCATTTGGTCGTAGTTAACGCGGCCTGTCTCCTTGTCGAGGTCGTAACCAATGGCATGGTATAGAATACCAGAGGTATTGACAGCCGAGCCGTGTGAAAGGTGGCCACCGTGTGCGAGGTTAAGTCCCATGAAGACGTCGCCTGGCTTCAGTACAGCGAGCAGCACGGCAGCGTTGGCCTGTGCTCCAGAGTGAGGCTGTACGTTGGCATATTCAGCTCCGAAGAGCTTCTTGATACGTTCAATGGCGAGATTCTCCACTTCGTCGACAACCTGGCATCCGCCATAGTAGCGTTTGCCAGGATAGCCTTCGGCATATTTATTGGTTAGGCAAGACCCCATGGCCTGCATAACTTCGTCACTTACGAAATTCTCTGATGCAATGAGTTCGATACCCTTCAGCTGGCGCTGATGTTCTTTCTCAATAAGATCAAAAATCACTTGGTCTCTTTCCATTTTGGCTTAGGTTTTAAAAAAGTAATTGAATAGAATTTATTTTATACGAGTTTTACATCTTCCATGCACTGCTCTTTGTCGCAGTATCTGCACTTGATGATGCCGTGTGCTTTGTCTACAACGTTGAATACAGTCTGCATAGGCTCGTTGTTGGTAATGCATTTGGGGTTGTTGCAAAGCACAATGCCACGCAACTCGTCGGGTGTCTCCACGGTCTTCTTCTCAACAACCTCATAGTCCTTGATTATGTTCAGCACTACGTTAGGTGCAACTACTGAGAGGCGTGAAATCTCCTCGTCGGTGAAGAATCTGTCAGAGACCTTGATAATGCCCTTCTTGCCAATCTTGCTTGACGGATAGTTGTAGCCGATAGTTACCGGTACGGGCA
Organism: uncultured Prevotella sp.; assembly: GCA_900546575.1. Taxonomy (GTDB): domain Bacteria; phylum Bacteroidota; class Bacteroidia; order Bacteroidales; family Bacteroidaceae; genus Prevotella. Next base: position 52,832 of record URDM01000007.1, on the reverse strand, counting down.
GTTCTTGCAGCTTAAGCAGGTTGACAACCTCATAGGTCTTTTCTGCAGGTATATGGTCGATGACGGTGCCGTTCTTGATGGCGGCAACCAGTCTTTCTTTCTTGTTGTTCATCGCGTTTATGGTATTACTTAATAATAGTTTTATCGTTCTTAACCTCGTCGAGTGTTATTCCGAGCACGTGGCTGAATATAGCCTCGCGTGCAAACAGTCCGTTACCAGCCTGCTGTATGTAGTAAGCGTGAGGATTGTCGTCGACATCGTATGCAATCTCGTTGACGCGTGGCAGCGGATGCAGAATCTTCATGTTGGGTTTAGCCTTGCCCAGCATAGAGTTCTTGAGGATGTATACGTTCTTGACGCGCTCGTATTCCATAAGGTCAGAGAAGCGTTCCTTCTGTACACGTGTCATGTAGAGAATGTCGGCATCGGCAATGACGTCCTCGTTGAAGTCGGTGTGCTCTACGTATTTGATGCCATGCTCCTTGCAGTAAATCTTGTACTCTTCGGGCATAGCAAGCTCTTTAGGCGCTACGAAATGGAATGTAGGATTGAAGTGGCGCATTGCTGTGATGAGCGAATGAACGGTACGTCCATACTTGAGGTCGCCTACAAGATATATGTTGAGATTGTCGAGAGTGCCCTGTGTCTTATAGATAGAGTAGAGGTCGAGCAGACATTGTGATGGGTGCATGTGCGCACCGTCGCCGGCATTTACAATAGGAACGGGAGCCACCTCGCTGGCATATTGTGCAGCACCCTCTACATAGTGGCGCATTACAATAACGTCGGCATAGTTGGACACCATCAATACTGTGTCCTTAAGTGTTTCTCCTTTCGATACGCTTGAAGCCTTGGCATCTGAGAAACCTATCACACGTGCGCCGAGTCGGTTGGCAGCTGTCTCAAAGCTAAGGCGTGTACGTGTTGACGGCTCAAAGAAAAGTGTCGCTACCACTTTGCCTTTCAGAAGCTCTCGGTTGGGATACTTCTCAAATTCCTGGGCCATCTCAAGGAGATACATGATTTTCTCTTTGGAAAGGTCGGCAATTGTTACGAAATCGTGTCTCATTTGTTTTATAGAATTAATGGTTATTCTTTTATTTGTGTGCTAAGGTAGTTATATTTTTTCAGATAAGAGTCAAATGAAATGTATTATTTATTCTTTTCTCACTTTTTTACCTTACCTTTGCAATCAAAAGAATAACTAATAGCACTCACTTTATCAGAATATATGCGAAAAGTTTTTATACATTTTCTATGGTGGCTGTTGGGCCTGACATTTTTAGGCAGCTCATTGGCGTTTGTCGCTATATGGAACGGATGGATAGGCTATATGCCTCCGGTAGAAGATTTGCAGAACCCCATAAGTCGTTTTGCCACACAGATATATTCGTCTGACGGCAAAGTGATTGGTACATGGAATTTCAATCGCGAGAACCGTATCTGTGTTCCTTATTCCGATCTGTCGCCATATCTTGTCAAGGCTTTGGTTGCGACGGAAGACGTGCGCTTCTACGACCATTCGGGCATTGACTTCATTGCGCTTAGCCGTGCCATTGTGAAGCGCGGACTGTTAGGACAGACCAGTGCCGGTGGTGGCAGTACAATTACTCAGCAGCTTGCCAAGCAGTTGTATTCGGATGCTGCCGGCAGTACGCTCGAACGCCTGTTGCAGAAGCCGATAGAGTGGGTGATAGCCGTAAAGCTTGAGCGCAACTATACCAAGGAGGAGATAATAGCTCTGTATCTCAACTATTTCGACTTTCTGCATAATGCAGTAGGTATAAAGACCGCATCCACCACCTATTTCTATAAGGACCCCAAGAACCTTACGCTTGATGAGGCAGCGACATTGATAGGACTCTGCAAGAATCCGTCGCTGTTCAATCCGGTGCGTTATCCGGAGCGTTGCCGCGAACGTCGCAATGTGGTATTGGACCAGATGCGCAAGGCTGGATATATAACTGACGAGCAATACGAGAAGTCGTGCGCTCTGCCCATTGCTCTTAATTTCCATCGTAATGACCACAAGGACGGCACAGCGCCTTACTTGCGCGAGTTCTTGCGTGTGTACATGTCGGCAGAACGGCCTGACCGCAGCAAGTATCCGTCGTGGAACAAGCGCCAATACGTGCTCGACTCTATAGCATGGGATACCGATCCGCTATATGGATGGTGCAACAAGAACTTCAAGAAGGACGGTACGCCATACAATCTAAATGCCGACGGACTGAAGGTATACACCACTATCGACTCGCGCATGCAGCGTTATGCCGAAGAGGCAGTGTATGGACATGTGGCGCGCTATCTGCAACCGGAGTTCTTCAAGGAGAACAAGGGTAAACCTAATGCTCCTTTCACCTCGCAACTGACCAAGAAGCAGGTGAATCAGATTATGGAACGTGCCGTGCTTCAAAGCGAACGCTATCGCATACTGAAGGCCAACGGTGCAAGCGACGAAGAGATACACAAGTCGTTCCATACGCCTACTGACATGTCGATATTCACATATCATGGCGATGTGGACACAACGATGACACCTATAGACAGCATACGATACGTGAAATCGTTCCTTAGAGCAGGATTTATGAGTATGGATCCGGTGACAGGAGCTGTTAAGGCTTATGTGGGAGGCCTGGACTATACACACTTCATGTATGATATGGTTACGGGAGGTCGTCGTCAGGTGGGTTCTACCATCAAGCCTTTCCTCTACTCGCTGGCAATGGAGAACGGTTTCTCGCCCTGCGACCTGGCTCCTAACGTACAGCATACATATATGGTAGCAGGCAAACCGTGGACTCCGCGTAATGCAAGCCATAAGCGTGCAGGCGAAATGGTTACGCTGAAGTGGGGACTTGCCCAGTCGAGCAACTGGATTTCGGCTTATCTTATGAGCAAGCTGAGTCCGCAGCAGTTCGTGCAGTTGCTGCATGACTATGGCATCAACAATCCCGACATCCATCCGTCTATGTCGTTGTGCTTAGGCCCGTGTGAGATGACTGTGGCAGAGATGGTGAGCGCCTATACCACATTTGCCAATCATGGCATACGTACTGCTCCGATGTTCGTGAGCCGTATTGAGGACAATGAGGGCAATGTCATCACCAATTTCCAACCCCGTATGAATGAGGTGATAAGCGAGGAGAGTGCCAACAAGATGCTTGTGCTGCTCAAGGGAGTAGTCGATGGTGGTACTGCAGGCCGACTGCGCTATAAGTACAACTTCACGGGCGAGATAGGAGGCAAGACCGGTACTACCAACCGCAATAGCGACGCTTGGTTTATGGGATTCACACCTCAGCTTGTAAGTGGCTGCTGGGTAGGTGGCGACGACCGCGATATTCACTTCGACTCAATGCGTATGGGTCAGGGTGCTACAATGGCGCTGCCTATATGGGCTTACTTCATGAAGAAGGTGTATCGCGACAAGACTCTGCCGTACGATCCTAATGCCAAATTCGATTTGCCTGAAGGCTTTGACGGTTGCTCGCACAATGCCGAGGACGACATGGAGTATGGTATTGAAGAGGTGTACGAATAATTAACAGGAACGGAGAGATGAAGTATTTTGTAGCTAATTTCAAGATAGAATGTGAGGCAGAGCTTATGCAGCCTGCACGTGAATTGTTGTCGGCAGCAGCCTGCGAGGCTGGATTTGAGGCTTTTGAGGATACTGACGGCGGACTGCTGGGCTATGTGCAGCGTCCCTTGTATAATAAGGAAGCGCTCGACGAAGCCATTGCCGACTATATGCCAGAGGGCGCAACCGTGACTTATGATGTAGAAGAAGTGCCCGACCAGGACTGGAACCAGGGTTGGGAAGACGAAGGCTTTGAACCTATAGGCGTAGGCGACCACCTTATTATATATGATGCCAAGCACACAGATATGAATATGTTTGCAGGCAACGACGGTGTGATGCGCATCTTCATAGAGGCGCGCAATGCCTTCGGCACGGGCACTCATCAGACCACACGCATGATATTGCGTCGTTTTCAGAATATGGATATGGCAGGTATTGATGTGCTTGACTGCGGTTGCGGAACCGGCATTCTTGGTATCGCAGCCTCTAAGATGGGTGCCAAGAAAGTGTTAGGCTATGACATTGACGAATGGAGTTCGGAAAATGCCAAGCACAACGCCGAACTTAATGGCGTGAAGAATATGAATGTGTTGCTTGGTGACGCTTCTGTATTGTCGGGCGTTCAAGACAAGTTCGACCTCGTAGTTGCCAACATCAATCGCAACATACTTATCAACGACATGTCGGCATTCAGAAGTGTGATGCGTGGCAATGGTACAAAACTTATCCTCAGCGGATTCTACACTACAGATGTTCCGATACTTCAGGAAACGGCAGCAGCCAACGGGCTACAGCTAAAGGATGTTGTAGAAGAAGAGGAGTGGGCATGTGCATTATTTGAACTTTCACTTTAAAGGGTGAAAGTTCAACTCTATATGGACGAAAGTCCAGCAGTCTCAACTTACCATACGGTGTCTTGATTGCCTATGGTAAGTTTTTTCATATCATAGAACGAGCCGTTGTAGATGTTGAAGTCTACATAGCTCTTTATTCCGGGTAGTCGTCCTACGTCGGTATGCTGCCAGAATTTCCACGCTCCTTTGTATTCCACCTTGTCGACATAGTAATGGGCTATCCAGTAAGGATAGTCGTCGAATACGGGCTTGCTTAAGTATTTCTCCTTGAATTTGTAATACGTGTAGATGATAGGCTTCACGTGGTATTTGTCCTCAACAATGTGAAGCCATGTAAGAACGTCGTTTTGGAAATCCTCAACCGAACGGTCGGCAGGCTTATGCTCCACGTCAAGAACTGGAGGCAGGTCGCCCTCTTCAAGGCGTACGGTATTAAGGAAGTGGTAGGCTTGCGAACGTGCCGACGACTTGTTGCTCCAGAAGTGATAGGCGCCACGTATGAATCCGTATTCGCGTGCCTGACGGAAGTTGTCCTTGAATTTGTCGTCAACGCGAGTAGAGCCTTCTGTAGATTTTATCATTATAAAGCGCAGTGGACATCCTTCGATGCTGGCTCCGCGCAGTTTTTCCCAGTCTATGTCGCCCTGATAGTGCGAGATGTCAATACCATGTATTTCGTAGCCGGCAGGATAGTTGGCGTCACCGAACAGTGCACGCCATCTGAATCCGGTAGGACTGACCAGAAACGAGTAGAACAGCCACACGTACAGACACACTACGGCAATGCCGCCCACCCACCATGCTGCATGCGGATTGCGTGCGAGCAGGGCGCTGAGTACCGACTGCTTCTTTGTGGCAGAAGTCTTGCGTGTAGTTTTCTTTCTTTTGTTTGTTTTGCGTGCGTGATACTGTTCACTCATAGTCTTTAATATAATCGCTTTGTGTGCAATGTTCTTAAACAGAGAGAGCAGAATGGTTGAAACCACTCTGCTCTCCATATTGTCTTTAACTCTGCATTAATAGAGTTATAATAAGGCAATTGATTACTTGCCCTGCTCGAGCTTCAGAGTCTTGGTAGGCTGATCGCAAACCTCAGACGGACCCCAGTACTGAACCGGACCCGGATAAACGTAGCAATCGTTCTTGGCCCACTCCTCACGATGAGCAGCGAAGAACTTGAACGGAGCACCGTCGAGCTCTACAAGAGCCTTGCGGATAACAGGCTTGTTGGCACCGTTACGACGCTCGATGTTCATCATCATTGTGATAGGCACACCACCTGCAATCCACTCAGCTGCAGGAGCAGTTGTGTTCTTGATTACTGACATGTAGCCAGTCTTGCCGTTGGCGATAAGGCGTGAAGCGTTGTAGCCAAGTGAGTAGCAGTAGTCAGCGTCGTAGTTAGACGGAGCAGCGCAACGTCCCTCATAGCCGAAGAAGTGGTGCTGTGCAGAGAAGTTGCCATTGTACTTGCCCTCTTCCTTCCAAGCTTCGAGCTTCTTCTCAACCATACGTGAGAGGAGCTTCTCTGTCTCAATGAGCGAAACCTGAACGTTTCCGTGTGGGTCGCGGTCGAGGCAGAGCTGACGTGCAACGTCCTCAGGAAGCGACTCGAGGATAGCAAGGTTGTCCTTAGCGATAGAGCTCTTGACGAAATCAATCTGCTCCTCTGCGTTGGCAAACTCACGTGACTCGCCAGTAGCAGGATCGGTAAGAACCTCGTTAAGCTCAGCGATGAGCTTCTTAATAGCTGGAATGAACTCGATAAGACCCTCAGGAATGAGCACGGTACCGAAGTTGTTGCCATCGGCAGCACGATCGGCTACTACCTTAGCGATATATGTTACAACGTCGTCGAGTGACATCTCCTTAGCCTCAACCTCCTCTGATACGAGGCAAACGTTAGGCTGTGTCTGAAGAGCGCACTCAAGAGCGATGTGAGAAGCCGAACGGCCCATGAGCTTGATGAAGTGCCAGTACTTGCGGGCTGAGTTGCAGTCGCGCTGGATGTTACCGATAAGCTCAGAGTATGTCTTGCAAGCTGTGTCGAAACCGAATGAAGTCTCGATCTGTTCGTTCTTCAAGTCGCCGTCGATAGTCTTCGGGCAACCGATTACCTGAACGCCGTACTTCTTTGCAGCATAGTACTCAGCGAGCACGCAAGCGTTAGTGTTAGAGTCGTCGCCACCGATGATGACGAGAGCCTTGATGCCGAGCTCGCGGAGAATCTCGATACCCTTCTCAAACTGTTCTTCCTTCTCAAGCTTGGTACGGCCAGAGCCGATGATGTCGAAACCGCCAGTGTTGCGGTAAGCGTCCATAATCTCCGGAGTAATCTCCATGTAGTTGTGGTCAACCAGACCGCCAGGGCCGAGGATGAAACCATAGAGCTTGTTAGCAGGGTTGAGTGACTTTACACCGTCGAAAAGACCTGAAATAACGTTGTGGCCGCCAGGAGCCTGGCCGCCTGAAAGAATTACACCAACATTGAAAGCCGGAAGCTCCTTCTTCTCGCCAGCTTCGAATGTGATGACGGGCATTCCGTATGTGTTAGGGAACAAAGCCTTGATGTCATCCTGGTTACCTACTGACTGTGTAGCCTCGCCTTCTACGGCCTTCACCGGTCCCTGAAGAGCCTTGGGCAATTTGGGCTGATAAGCAGCTCTTGCAATCTGCAATGCACTAATTTCCATTTGATGTTAAAAATTAAAAAGTATGTATTATTGAAATAAAATCTACCTTTATATTATTTCGTGCTGCAAAAATACGCTTTTTCTGTGACATACTGAAAATATTGGACGGAAAACTTTAAGTGATTACATTTTTTATTGATATTACTTGTTGCGTATTCTTTTTTTTTCTATCTTTGGCAAGAAATTATATAAAATCATAAAAGGAATTATGGCTAATAAACGAATCTTAAAACGAAAAATCAATTACGTATGTAGCGAACTTTTTTCAGAAGTAGTGGCTGCATCTTATTCAATAAAGGCTGACGAAGAAAACGTTAAGGCCTTGCTTACTTCTATTCTGGTAATCCACAACGACTACATCCGCCGCGTATCGCATGTAGAGCCGGGAATGTCGGCTTCTGAATTCTTCAAGGATCTTATCACAAAGTTCAACAAGCAGGTGTCTGAAATCATCGACCAGATTTCAAACTTTGAGTAAATTGGCTTGTTAGACATTAATATCTGGTTAAGAAAATAAAGGAATAATGAGTTTATTGCAACGTTTTTGCAGAACGGTGCTCTACAAGCGCATGCATTGGCGTGCTGAGGTAAGTGTGGAGTTTCCCGAAAAATATATCTTGTGTCTTGCACCTCATACGAGCAACTGGGACTTCATAATGGGTCTGCTCTACTCGCGTGCCGAGAACCTGAAGATCAACTTCCTTATGAAGAAGGAATGGTTCTTCTGGCCTTTGGGCGCTTTCTTCCGTAGCATAGGCGGAATACCCGTCTATCGTGGCAAGCATACAAGTATGACCGACGCTCTTGCCGAGACTGCACGCAACACTCCCCACTTCCGCCTGTGTGTCACTCCTGAGGGAACCCGTTCGCTCAATCCCGAATGGAAGAAGGGTTTCTACTTCATAGCATTGAAGGCCAACATCCCAATACTGCTGTACGGACTCGACTTCGAGCGCAAACTCATAGAGTGCAAGCACGTGATTGTGCCGACAGGCGATGTTGAGGCTGATATGAAATTGATAAAGACCTACTACAAGGATTTCAAGGGTAAGAAGCCCGAACTCTTCACCGTAGGTGACATATAATAATAGGTGTGACGAACCTATGTTCGCATACTGCATTCCGAATGTAGTCCTTTTGCTTTGTAAAAGGACTACATTTGCAATGTAAAAGGGGTCCTTTTGGATGCCAAAACGAGTCCTTTTGCAGGTCGAAAGGAGCCCTTTTGAAGGGCCGAACGACAACAATGGAAAATTCATATAATAAGAGTCGTAAAATGAAGCGAGTTCTATCCATACTATTCTGTGCCTTTACAATGGTTGCAGTTCCGTCTGTGGCTGGCAGCAATAGGACGCTGCCTAACGAGAAAATGGGTGCTCTTCTGAAAAACTATGTTTTGCAGAACCGTGCCAAGAATGTCACTTACCATACGCAGCCTTATCTTGTGAACTTTAGTGTGGACGAACGCAACCGTGTGTTGAAGGTTTATATCAGTCAGTCGTTTGCAACTCAGGATTTTACAGATAAGTCGGTAAGGTTCTACTATAAGCGTCTGTCGAAGACTCTGCCTAAACCTTACAACAAGTATTCGCTCAGTATTGTGGCTGCAGGATTGCCCATTGAGCAGCTTGTGGCTGGTGCACGTGTGGAAAATGTTGGCGTACCATCGGCATGGGGCAAGATAGAATATGACGGTGCTCCATGGGTTTACGATGAGTCGCGTCCTTACTTCATCTCGCACGGATTGTTCGACAGGCACATCTCTTTGTGGGCTTCGCACGGAATATATTATGATACGAAGAAGTCACGCTGGCGTTGGCAGCGCCCAAATCTGTTTGGCACTACCGAAGATCTTTTCACTCAGACCATTGTTGTACCTTATCTCATTCCGATGCTTGAGCGTGCCGGAGCTGTGGTTTATACTCCACGCGAGCGCGACTGGCAGAAGAACGAAGTGCTGGTAGACAACGACAACGGTCGTGGATATGTAGAAGACGACGGCCGTGAGAAGTGGCAGACTGCCAAGGAAAAAGGTTTTGCCGTGCGCAATGGAGTGTATCGTGACGGCGAGAACCCGTTCCTTCAAGGCACCGTGCGTCAGGTTCGTACCGTGCGCAAGGGTCATGAATCGTGGGCTTCCTATCAGCCTCAGATTCCGCAGGCAGGCCGTTATGCTGTGTATGTGAGCTATCAGACTCTGCCCAATAGCGTGTCTGACGTGCAGTATATAGTATGTCATAAGGGCCAGCGCACTCTGTTTCGTGTCAATCAGCAGATGGGCGGAGGCACATGGGTCTATCTTGGAACGTTCGATTTTGATGGTGGCAGCAGTATCGACAACCGTGTCATCATAACAAACCTTTCAGATCAGAAGGGCGTGATAACTACCGACGCCGTGCGCATAGGCGGAGGTATGGGCAATGTGCAGCGCTATGGAGTTACGAGCGGAATGCCGCGCTGTCTGGAAGGAGCCCGCTACAACGTACAATGGTCGGGCGCTCCATATAGTGTTTATGGCGGAAAGAACGGCACGGACGACTATTCGGACGACATCAATTCACGCTCGAATATGGCTAACTGGCTTGCAGGAGGCTCGGTTTATGTGCCGACACGCGAGGGCAAGAAGGTTCCTATCGAACTCTCGCTTGCTGTGCATAGTGATGCCGGCTACACATTGGTGCCTGATTCTATAATAGGTTCGCTGGCAATATGTACCACCAACTTCAACGACGGACGACTCAATAGCGGCATTTCGCGCATGGCTTCGCACGACCTTGCCGAACAGCTGCTCGAGGGATTGCGCCGCGACCTTACGTTCAAGTATGGCAAGTGGACACGCCGCTATCTGTGGGACCGTAATTATAGCGAGACTCGTCGGCCGGAGGTTCCTTCGGCAATAGTCGAGACTATGTCGCATCAGAACTTTGCCGACCTCAAGCGTGGATTCGACCCTAACTTCAAGTTCACCATGGCACGCTCGCTCTACAAGACCATATTGCGCTACGTCAGCAGCAACCATTCTCGTCCATGCATAGTTCAGCCTCTGCCGGTAGACAATTTCCGTATCGAGAATATAGGCAACGGCCAGTTGCGGCTGTCGTGGCTTCCCGTAAAGGACGAGCAGGAGCCTACAGCCGTGCCCACATCTTATAATATATATGTGGCGAAAGGCGCAGGCGGTTTTGACAACGGACGTATGGTGCACGGCACTTCTTATGTGATTGACGTGCAGCCCGATGTGGTCTACCGATTCCGCGTAGCGGCTGTGAATAGGGGAGGCGAGAGCTTCCCGTCGGAGACGTTGGCTGCCAGACTTTCATCGGTTCCGCATGCACGCAACGTTCTTGTGGTGAATGGATTCAAGCGCCTTTCTGGGCCGGCTGTAGTTGACAATGAAACACAGCAGGGCTTCGATATGGACAGCGATATTGGCGTTTCATACGGACTCACAGCAGGGTGGAACGGTCGTCAGCAATGCTTCGACCGTAGCCGTGCAGGAAGCGAAGGCCCGGGAGCGTTGGGATATTGTGGCGACGAACTTGCAGGCTCGTTTGTGATGGGCAATCAGCAGAATGAATCGGTTTGTCACGTGGAAAATATTGCAACATCGGGAGATTACAATGTTGTGAGCTGCTCGGTGGAAGCTCTGGAGAACGATTTCGTACGCTCGACAGACTATGACGTTATGGACATTGCGTTCGGACTGCAGAAGGATGACGGCCATTCGCTTGTGCGCTACAAGACCTTCACATCGAGACTGCGCAAGCAACTTGAGGCGTTTACGGGTCGTGGCGGACGCATTATGGTGAGCGGAGCTTATGTGGGCAGCGATATGTTGCGTGCCGACGAGCGACAGTTTCTTGCCAATGTGGTCAAGGCATCTTACGAACGTGCCGACCGCTCCATTAATAATAATGTAATAAACGGACTGGGAATCAAATTCGACATCATCCGCCATCTCAACCCCATGCACTATGCTGCAACGTCGGTCGATGTAATGCATCCTGCCGCTTCGTCGGCGTTCTGCGCAATGCAGTATGCCGACGGTTCGAGTGCTGCGGTAGCCTATGACGGTAGCGACTACAAGTGCTTCGTTATGGGCTTCCCCTTCGAGTGCATCAACAATATGACGGCACGCCGACAGGTGATGAAGGCCGTAATGGACTTCCTGGTCAAGCGATAAAAACAGAACTAATAACTTTAAAAAACTAATGATTATGTACAAAATTCAGGCAAATGCATCAGGCACAAGAAGCATTGAGGTGAGTGACTTGCATCTTGAAACGCTTCGCAAATATTCTCTTCTTGACAGCTTGGTAGACAGCAACGGTATTATCGATGAGACTGTACTCGACAAGCTTAAGCTTAACGTACGCTCATTGCTGGAGTCGTCGGGCATTAGCGACAAGAACTTGCTCGACCTCTGTCTTGATGTAATCTACAACAATAATATGAAGGCAATAGGCCTGTCCAATCTCGTGGCGCTCTACAAGGAGTGGGAACAGAACAAGCCGTCAGCTGAAGAGGAAACAGAACAGAATTAATAACACGTAAAGTATATACAATGAAAGAATATAGGCTCACCGATTGGCTGCCTACTACAAAAAAGGAAATGGAAATCCGGGGATGGGATAGCGTTGACGTTATCCTGTTCTCGGGCGATGCGTATGTTGACCATCCGTCGTTTGGTGCCGCTGTTATAGGTCGCACGCTTGAGTCGGCGGGTTATAAAGTGGCAATAGTGCCGCAGCCCGACTGGCACGGCGACTTCCGCGACTTCAAGAAGTTGGGACGCCCCAATCTCTTCTTCGGTATTGCTCCGGGATGTATGGATTCTATGGTCAACAAGTACACAGCAGGCAAGCGTCTGCGTTCGGAGGATGCCTATAGTCCTGACGGTCGTCACGACTGCCGTCCGGAATATCCTACCATTGTATATACTAAGATTCTGAAACAGCTCTTCCCTGATGTTCCCGTCGTGTTGGGAGGTATTGAGGCTTCACTTCGCCGACTGACTCATTACGACTACTGGAAGGACGGACTGCAGAAGTGTATCCTCTGCGATTCGGGTGCCGACATGATAATCTACGGAATGGGCGAAAAACCTATTCTGGAACTTTGCAGCCAGCTCAACGAGGGTAAGCAGATTGCTGAAATACGCAATATTCCACAGACTGTCTACTTGACAAAGGAGGATGAAATACCTGGTGGAATTACTCAGGACGACATAGTTCTGTACAGTCATGAGGAATGCCTGCGCAACAAGAAGGCTGAGGCTGACAACTTCCGACATATAGAGGAGGAGTCGAACAAGATGCACGCCCAACGTCTGCTGCAAGAGGTAGACGGCAAGTATGCCGTTGTCAATCCTCCATATCCACCGATGACATCTGAAGAACTCGACCGCTCGTTCGACCTGCCATATACGCGTCTGCCTCATCCGAAATATAAGGGCAAGCGCATTCCAGCTTACGATATGATCAAGTTCTCGGTCAACATGCATCGTGGATGCTTTGGCGGTTGCGCCTTCTGTACTATCAGCGCCCATCAGGGCAAGTTCATAGCTTGCCGTTCGAAGGAGAGCATCGTAAAAGAGGTGAAGAAGGTGATAGAAATGCCCGACTTCAAGGGTTATCTGTCCGACCTTGGCGGACCCTCGGCCAATATGTATGGAATGCACGGCAAGAACCCTAAGGCTTGTGCTGTGTGCAAGCGTCCCTCGTGCATCAATCCGCAGATTTGTCCTAATCTCGTAACCGACCACACTCCGCTGCTTGAAATCTATCATGCGGTAGACGCTCTTCCTGGCATTAAGAAGAGTTTCATAGGTAGTGGCGTGCGCTACGACTTGCTTCTGCACAAGAGCAAGGAAGAGAAGTGGAATGCTGCTGCACGTCAGTACACCCGTGAACTTATCTGTAAGCACGTGAGCGGCCGATTGAAGGTGGCTCCCGAACATACTTCCGATGCCGTGTTGAAGCTTATGCGCAAACCTTCATTCAAACTGTTTGAAGAGTTCAAGCGCATCTTTGACAAGATAAATACCGAGGAGAATTTGCGTCAGCAGATTATTCCTTACTTCATAAGTTCGCACCCTGGCTGCCGTGAGGAGGATATGGCAGAGCTGGCTGTCATTACCAAGCGTCTTGACTTCCATCTTGAGCAGGTGCAGGACTTCACGCCTACGCCGATGACTGTAAGTACGGAGACGTGGTATTCGGGTTATGATCCTTATACTCTCGAACCCGTATTCTCTGCCAAGACTCCGCGCGAAAAGCTTGCCCAGCGCCAGTTCTTCTTCTGGTATAAGCCTGAAGAGCGTCGTGGCATTGAGCAGGAACTGCGCCGCATAGGTCGTCCCGACCTTATACAGCAGCTATATGCTGGTGTGCCTGCTCCCAATCAGGGACGCAACTTCGGCAATAACCGTCGTCCCGAGTTTGAACGTCAGCAATTCGAACGTGACATTCAGCCACGCGACAAGAACCGTCGTGGACACGACAAGCAGTCGGATAAATATGAAGGTTATGGCAAACAAGGCGCTCAGCGTGATGGTTACAGCAAGCAAGGTTCACAGCGTGATGGCTACGGCAAGCAGGGCACTCAGCGTGATGGCTATGGCAAGCAGCGTGACTATTCCGGCGGTAAATATGGTGGCGGAAAAGGCTATAATGCTGCTGGTGGCAATTACGGTGGCAGCAATTATGGCAACGGCAGTTATGGCAGCAAGACTAACGGTAATGGTCATGGCGCCAAGGCAAACCGTAAGGACAACGGTCGCAATACAAGAAGAAAGTAGGTTTTTGTATTGTGCTTTATAGTCATGAATTACCATTCGAATTATCCATGAGTTTTTTAGCAAATTAGAATTCATGGATAATTCGTGGTAATTAATGACAAAATATTTTTCGTGTTAATTCATGACGAAAATATTTTCGTGTTAACTCATAACAAGAATATCCTTTTGTAGATATATGTTGACAAAAGTTTTTAGTGTACGAAAACGAGTTTAGAACTCGAATTTCTCCAGTTTCAATCCGTTCTTTGTGAGTGCTTCGATTTTGGGCACGAGACTGGTGAAGTGAGCCGAGGCTATGTGAGCTTTCAGTACTTCCTCGTCCTTCCATGTCTCACAGAACATCATTACCAATGGGCGTGTTGCGCTTGTGAAGAGGTCGTACGAAACGCAGCCCTCGTCGTTGCGTGATTTGTTCACAAGTTCAGTACCAAGATTCTTTACTGCGTCAATGCTGGCGTTGTCTTTCACTTCGAAAAATGCATTCAGTCTAATCATAATATTGTTTTTTTTAAGTTTTACAATCAACTGTTTATTTGTAAATTCAATTGCTAAGTTATATAAATTTATCGACTTGTAAAATATTTAGTCGATAAATTTATAATTTATTATACCGTAATAAAACAAATTGAGGGCAGCCAATCGACTGCCCTCAACCAACACAAAAACTAAACTAGACTTAACTAAGCTAATCTAAGGCTCTCACGAGTCCCAAATTATCATGTGCAAAGATAGTGATAATTCTTGAAATATTCCCCCCCCCATTTAAAAAAAATGGCTAAGGAGCATTATAACTATCTTAATCTATGTTAATATTGTACTGCAGTACTATTGTTGAGCATAATATAGTCCAATATGGCCATTGCGGTCATTGCTTCAACCACCGGTACAGCACGAGGCAGAACGCACGGATCGTGTCGTCCGCGCGCACAGAGTGTTGCGTTGTTGCCGTCCTTGTCTACGGTAGGTTGCTCCTGAAGAATGGTTGCTACAGGCTTGAAAGCCACTCGGAAGTAGATGTCTTCGCCGTTGCTTATTCCTCCTTGAATGCCTCCGCTGTGGTTGGATGTTGTGTGTATTTTGCCGTTGTTGGATGTGAAGATATCGTTCTGCTGGCTTCCTCTTGACGTGACGCAGTTGAAGCCTTCGCCTATTTCAAATCCCTTGGCGGCATTTATGCCGAGCATTGCTGCTCCGAGCACGGCGTGCAGCTTGCCGAATTCCGGTTCGCCAACGCCCACCGGACACCCTTTCACTACGCATGTAATAATTCCTCCTATTGTATCACCATCTGCTTTCACCTCGCTTATGAGGTGTTCCATTCTGGTGGCAGCCTCGGCATCGGGACATCTTACAATGTTGCTTTCGACAGACGAGAGGTCGTACTTGCGATAGTCGCGGTCGAGAGCAATGTCGCCTACCTGAGATGTGTAAGCAGTTATGCTGATGCCAATTTTGCGCAATACGAGCTTGGCCAATGCTCCACCCACGCATCGGCTTATTGTGATGCGTGCCGAAGAGCGTCCGCCGCCCCTATGGTCGCGTATGCCATACTTGCTAGTGTAAGTGAAGTCGGCATGTGAAGGGCGGAATACAGAGCGCATATTGTCGTAGTCGTTGGAGTGCTGGTTGGTATTGCGCACGACAAACCCAATAGGGCAGCCGGTCGACTTGCCTTCAAACACTCCGCTGAGAAACTCCACCTGGTCGGGTTCGTTGCGTGCTGTGGTTATTTTGCTCTGTCCGGGACGTCGGCGGTTGAGTTCGCTCTGGATGAAATCCATGTCGATGTCTACTCCCGCAGGCATTCCGTCCACTACGCCTCCTATTGCAGGTCCGTGGCTCTCGCCGAACGTGGTCAGCGTGAAAAGGTTTCCAAATGTATTTCGCATAATTAGATTATTTAAAAGTTTCGCAAGCATGGCTGTTTGGATTCCGTGCTTGCGAAAGTTCTGTTATGTCTATTAGTGGCAGTGGCCGCAGCATCCGCCCTCTTTCGAGTGCTTTTCGTCGTGGTGTCCGCATCCGCCTTCGCCTTTGCATCCACCTTCGTTTTCGCATCCGCCGCAATGTCCGCTGCATCCGCCGCCGTTCATGTGGTTGAGCAGAGTCTGTATCTCGTCGTTTGTAGCTTCGCGGTTCTCGATAACGTAGCCCTTGAAGTTGAGCTTGTTGCCAGCGAGCGGGTGGTTGAGGTCAACCTTAACCTTGTCAGCGCCAATTTCCAGGACCTTTGCTATGAAGAAGTTGCCGTCCTCGTTTTTGAGAGGAATCTGTGCGCCCTTGAATATGTTCTTGCTGTCGAAGTGTCCGTCAACGGTGAACATCTCCTTGTTGAGCTCGATAACACGCTTTGGGTCGTATTCGCCGAACGACTTGTCCTTGTCGAGTTCGAAGTCAAACTTCTCGCCGCGTCCCAGATTCTTAAGTATGTCCTCGAAGGCATCAAGGGCTGTGCCGAATCCAGTGATGAAAACGAAGGGCTGTTCCTGAGTTGTTTCCTCTACGAGGTTGCGCTCGCCGTTCTCGTTAATTGTGAAAAGCTGATAGTGTGCAGCAATAAGTTTGTTTGTCTCTTTTTCCATTTTTGATATTGTTATTTATTTTTACGTTCTTTCCTTCTGTTTGCGTATCTTTAAAGTGAAGATAGGGCAATGATTGTGCAAAGGTACGATATTTTTATCTGATAAATTTCCTTTGTTTCTTATTTTTATATACTTTTGCAGCATATAATAACAACAAAAATGTCTTTTGAGTTATGAAAAAAGTAAAATTTGTATTGATGGCCCTTGTTGCCGCCATCGTTGTTTCGTGTGGCACAACACGTACTGTGCCAATCACTGGTCGCAAGCAGAATATCCTTGTTTCGGACGAGCAGGTTCTTTCGCTCAGCAATCAGGAGTATTCCGACTATATGAAGTCAGCCAAGCTCTCTACCAATTCAGCCAATACAGCAATGGTTAAGCGTGTTGGTCAGAAGCTTGCCACAGCCGTTGAGGCTTATCTCAACAATCACGGACTGGCAGCCGAGATAAAGCAATATAGCTGGGAGTTTAATCTTGTGCAGGACAAGAGTGCCAACGCCTTCTGTATGCCTGGTGGCAAGATTGTAGTGTATGAGGGTTTGCTGCCTTACACCCAGAACGAGGCTTCGCTTGCCATAGTTCTCGGACATGAGATTGCCCATGCCGTAGCGAAGCATTCTGCCGAGCAGATGAGCAAACAGATAAAGAACCAGTATGGCACACAGATTCTCGGTTCGGTGCTCAATGCTGCCGGTGTCAGCTCGTCGACCACACAGTTGGCTCAGATTATCGCTCAGAAGGGTTTGCAGTTCAGAAGCCTGAAGTATTCGCGCGACAATGAGACCGAGGCCGACCGCATGGGACTCATCTTTGCAGCAATGGCTGGCTACGATCCGAATGTGGCTGTAAGTTTCTGGCAGCGCATGTCGCAGGGTAACAATAGCAATCAGAGCGATATGTTCAGCGACCACCCGTCAGATGCCAAGCGTATTGCAGCCATCAAGCAGGAGTTGCCAGAGGCTCTGACTTACTACAATCCGCCTAAGAAAACAGTAAAGTCGACAACAACTACAAAGAAGAAAACTGTACGAAAAACCACAACGAGAAGGAAATAATCTGATTTCAGCTTCGTTTAATCCAATTTTTTGCAGTAACTTTGCATCCTAATGGAAACAGTGTCTCGGTTCTGTCGCTGCTGTGCTTGTGCGCAGGAGAGGAAAGTCCGGGCAGCATAGGGAACCCCACTTCCGAAAATAGAAGCTGTCGGCGACGGCAGGTGTCGGTAGAAGAAAACAACCGCCATGCCTTGTGTGTGGTAAGGGTGAGAAGGCGTGTGTAAGAGACCACCAGCCGATGGGCAATCATCGGGCTGTACCATCTGGGGGCTGCAAGTTCATGTATACCATCGTTTGAGGGCTTCCCGTCCGATTTCCTTTCGAGGATACGGTGGAGGGTAGAATGCTAGAGACGCAGGGCGACTTGCGTAGTAGATAAATGGCAGAAGGCTCGTGTGTCAGTAATGGCGCGCGAGAAACAGAACCCGGCTTACAGAGGCACTGTTTCCATTTCTTTTTTTTCTATATTGACAGAGTCTGTTCTTTGTCAATATAGTATTCTCTCCTTAGAGTTATTCCTTTTTTGTTAGAATTCTCTCTCCCGAGAAAGTTTTTACGGCCTGCCGAGAAAGTTTTTACAGCCTGCTGATGGCACAAAACTACAGATTTGTCGGGAAGTAGGGTAGTTTGGTCATTTTGTCATTTAGTCATTTTGTCAAAATCGTAAAAAGTTGCAGCCCATCTATAAATATGTCATTGCTATAGACGAATAAACAAAAAACGAAAATGACTAAGCATAACGTTATTTTTGAAATGCCAGTCTTTCGTCGCCGTTAGCTACGTGGATAATTCCGCAGTACTTGAATCCGTGCTTCTTGAGCAGATGCTGCATTATGGTGTTGTCGCGGAAAGTGTCAATGCGTATGTTGCTACAGATGCCGAGACTATAGTTGAGCGCAGCGGCGAATGTGCCGTGAGTGTTGGGCAGACTCGTTATGCGGTGTATTACATAATATGGTAGGTCATTTAGCCATGCTCCGTTGCTAATTTCAGAATATGTAGGGTCTGGACCTGGCTTTAGGGCGAACGAACCTACAGGCTTGCCGTCCGAGAGAAGAAGATAGCAGGTGCCGGTAGTGATGTCGTTCATGATGACGTTTTCGCCTGGATAGCCGTTCTTCCATTGTCCGGTGTTGCCGTTATTGTGCATTATCTCGATTGCCGACTCTACGAGCTTCATTATGGCTGGCAGGTCAGCTGTGGTGGCAGGGCGTATTGTGAGTTGTGGTTGGATTGTCATGTTGTTTGTATTATTATTGTCGAATGATAGTTTGGTTATTTTAGCTTTATTATGTCTTTCCATCGCGTTGTAGGGCAGGGGCTTTTGTGCTCGTGTCGGATAGCATCGGCAAACTTGCGTCCCTTGGGGTATTGCTGCGACGAGAGCAGCACGGTCTCAGTTCCGTCCACCTTGTTTATCTTGTCTATTGTTGTGTCGAGCTGTGTCATACGGTTGTGGCGTAGAGAATCGAATGTGAACAGATCGGGCTGTATTGCCGTATCGGGTACTACGCCGATGAGCACTACTCCGGCACGCTTGTAGCAGATGTCGGGACGGTAGATGCTGTGTAGGCAGGCAGTAGCAGCCTTGACTATATCTATGGTCGATGACGATGGTGTGGGGAGGTTCTGCTCGGTCATGTTGGAGTATTGCTGCAGTTCTGGACGGAAGTGGTTGGAGTCGACAAATACGCCAACGATATTTGTGGCAGACTGCTGCTTGCGCAGCTTCTCGGCACACCGTGCAGCGAAGTTGGCTACATGTGTACGAAGCGTTTCGAAGTCGCGTACCATACCGTCAAAGCTTCGGCTTGTACAGATGCTCTTCTTGCGTGCTGGCATGTCGTCTGGTATGCAGTCGGTGCCGTTGAGCTCAGCCCATGTGCGCTCTATTGTTATGGTACGGAGCGTGGAGTGTACCCAAGTGCCTGAATGGCTGGCAAAATCGTAAGCTGTGTTTATGCCCATGCTGCTAAGCCGTGCTGCGTATCGTCGGCCTATGCCCCACACCTCGTCTATGGGGTAAAGGCGTAAGGCCTTTATGCGGCGCTCGTCGGTGTCGATGATGCAGCAATGGTTGTAGCCTGGGTGCTTCTTGGCGAAGTGTGAAGCCATCTTGGCAAGGGTTTTCGTTGGTGCAATGCCTATGCTTACGGGCATTCCTATCGATTGCAGCACACGGTCGTGTAGCTGCGTGCCCCATTGTTTGAGCTGGTTGGGAGTGACCCCGTCAAGTATGGCGAATGCCTCGTCGATGGAGTATCGGAAACACATTGGAGCCATATCGCGTATTATGGTCATAATGCGTCCGGTCATTTCGCCATACAGTTCGTAGTTTGACGAGAACGCCTCAATCTTTACTCCTGACAACTGTTGGCGCAACTGATAGAATGGTGTGCCCGCCTTGATGCCCAACAGCTTGGCCTCTTTGCTGCGTGCCACCACACAACCGTCGTTGTTGGAGAGTACTACAACAGGCTTGCCCTCCAAATCGGGACGGAAGACACGCTCGCAACTGACGTAGCAGTTGTCGCAATCGCATATGGCATACCATTTCATATGTTGGGAATTGTAATAATTCGGTGAAGTATGAAGTATAAATAATGTGGTTGAGGTCAGCGCCGCCATTGTTTTATGGTCCACACCACTACGCCCCATACTCGAAAGTTGTCTTCGGCATTGATACGGATAGGGGAGTAGGCAGGATTGGCGGGTCGCAGTTCTATGTATCCTTCTGACATATGGCTAAGATCGAGATATTTTATGGTGAATTCGCCATTGACGAAAGCCACTATTATGTCGCCGTCGGCAGGTTCAAGTGAGCGGTCGATGACGGCAATGTCACCGTTGCATATGCCAGCCTCAATCATCGAGTCGCCCGACACGCGTCCATAGAATGTTGCTTCGGGATTCTTTATGAGGTCGCGGTTGAAGTCGAGGCTATCGTGCAGATAGTCGTCGGCGGGGCTAGGAAATCCAGCCTTTATGGTAGGGGCAAGTGCCAGCGAAAGTTTGCAGGCGAAATCGCCCTTCAGAAGTTTCAATTTTTCCATTTAATATTTCAGTAACCGATGCAGGGAAAAATATCCATAAATGTTAGGCTGTGAATAGCCGTTAATTCACCGTGATGTGAAAGCATCCTTGCTTCACTTCGTACTTTACAAGGCATCGTTTCTGCTGTCGCATGTCGTTGAGCACCTCGCTCAGTACCCACTTCAGCGAATCATTGCGTACCTGTCGGCGGCGAGGTCCTTGCGGGTCTTCAACTGTCTTATATCGGTTGTAGCAGACATCGAATGTAGTGCCGTACAGGTGACATGAATTCTCTGTGGCGTTGGAGTTGTGCTGGCGCAGTTTGGCTACGTCTGCCTTACTGCGGAGCACAGATGTTACTATAATTTTGTGCAGCGGAATCTGCTTGGTCTGCAAGCTGTCGAAGAAAGCCTTGCCTATGTCTTGAAGCAATTCTGAAGCTGATGGCACCAGATAAGGGATACTGTTGTTGAGTCGGTCAACATGAAAGAAGGGGTTGTTGCCCACATACACAAGTTCCGACTTGCGACGTTCGGCATCCTTGCGGTCAAGCACAGCCTTCACGCCATGGTGTTGGGCTGCTGCAAGCTGAACATCGTTCTGGTCGGGAAAAGTGTTGCCGAAATGCGGAACGCTGTAAATGCGGTTTTTTACCTGAGTTCCGTCAGCATTAAAGAATAGCGACGGACGTCCTATAGGTCTTTTTTCGGCTGTTG
Organism: uncultured Prevotella sp.; assembly: GCA_900546575.1. Lineage (GTDB taxonomy): Bacteria > Bacteroidota > Bacteroidia > Bacteroidales > Bacteroidaceae > Prevotella. The sequence goes on along the minus strand of URDM01000007.1, from coordinate 31,513 downwards.
GGTTGGCTGCAGCTTCTTCCATCCCGTCAGTGGCCATTGAGTCGGTTACAACACCGGTACTGATTGAATCGGCTGTTGCCGCTGTGGTGCCGTTGCCACAAGCGCGGTCAATGGACGCACATCTGAAGATTGCGAGCAAAACAACCGTAATGCCGAATATCTGAGTATAATTCTTCTTCGTTATTTTCATCATAGTAAGTGCAAAGTTACACAAGAATGCAAATACTGCCAAAACAGAGGTAATTTATTTTTGGAAATATCTGAGTTTTTTTTTTGAATTTGTACAAAAAAACGTACCTTTGCATCTAAAATAACATATTATAAATTTTGATAGAGAAACATATCATACTTGAAGACATAGACCCAGTAGTATTTTATGGCGTAGGCAACGGACATCTGCAAATGGTCAAGTCGCTCTACCCGAAGCTACGTATCGTGGCACGCGACAATGTGATACGCGTGTTGGGTGATGAAGAGGAAATGGCTTCATTCGAGGAGAATATAGAGAAGATGCGCCGTCACGTGCTGAAATACAATAGCATAGGCGAGGAAGACATTCTCGACATCATAAAAGGCAAACAGACAAAAGCCGACGGAGTAAAGGGCGTTATAGTATACAATATATCTGGCAAGCCCATAAAATGCAAGAGCCAGAACCAGCAGCAGCTGGTTGACGCTTTCGAAAAGAACGATATGGTCTTTGCAACTGGTCCTGCAGGTACTGGCAAGACTTATCTAAGTATAGCTCTTGCCGTCAGAGCCTTGAAGGAAAAAACCATACGCAAGATAATTCTCTCGCGTCCTGCCGTTGAAGCTGGCGAGAAACTGGGATTTCTTCCTGGTGACATGAAGGACAAGATAGATCCGTATCTGCAACCTCTGTACGACGCTTTGGAAGACATGCTGCCGGCAGTAAAGCTGCAGGACATGATTGAAAAGAATGTCATACAGATTGCTCCGCTTGCATTCATGCGTGGCCGTACGCTCAGCGACGCTGTAGTGATACTCGATGAGGCGCAGAACACAACTCCGGCTCAGCTTCGAATGTTTCTCACCCGAATGGGATGGAACACCAAGATGATTGTCACTGGCGACATGACACAGATAGACCTGCCACGCGGACAAAAGAGCGGACTGAAAGAGGCGCTCAGCATTTTGAAAGACGTGGAAGGTATTGGATTTGTGCCATTGGAGCAGAAGGACATCGTTCGCCATAAACTCGTCACACGCATTGTCAACGCCTACGAGGCTCACGACAAGAGCAATGACGAAAAACGTGAGAGCACAACAAAGCAGGATTCATAAACAAATATAAATTTATATTAGAAAGTATGAAAGCACTTACACAAACTGATTTTCATTTTGAAGGACAGAAAAGCGTGTACCATGGTAAGGTGCGCGACGTATATGACATCAACGATGATGTCATAGTAATGGTAGCCACCGACAGAATTTCCGCTTTTGACGTGGTATTGCCCAAGGGCATTCCATTCAAGGGACAAGTATTGAACCAGATTGCAGCTAAGTTCCTTGATGCAACCACCGACATCTGCCCCAACTGGAAACTTGCTACTCCCGACCCTATGGTGACTGTAGGTCTGAAATGCGAGGGATTCCGCGTGGAAATGATTATCCGTTCTATTCTTACAGGTTCGGCTTGGCGTGCCTATAAGGAGGGATGCCGCGAGATTTGCGGCGTTAAGCTTCCTGAAGGAATGAAGGAGAACCAGCGTTTCCCTGAGCCAATCATCACTCCGACAACTAAGGCTGATGAGGGTCACGACCTCAATATCTCTAAGGAAGAAATCATCGCACAAGGTATTGTAAGTGCAGAGGACTATGCGGTAATGGAAGACTACACACGCCGTATTTTCCAGCGCGGTCAGGAAATGGCAGAAAAGCGCGGACTTATTCTTGTAGACACCAAGTACGAGTTCGGCAAGCGCGACGGCAAGGTTTACCTCATCGACGAAATCCATACTCCCGACTCAAGCCGCTACTTCTATGCTGACGGTTATGAGGAGAAGTTTGAGAAGGGCCTGCCGCAGAAGCAGCTCTCTAAGGAATTCGTACGCCAGTGGCTCATTGAACACAACTTCATGAATGAGCCAGGACAGGTTATGCCCGAAATCACCGACGAGTATGCAGAAAGTGTAAGCGAACGCTACATCGAGCTGTACGAGCACATCACCGGTGAGAAGTTTGACAAGACTGCAGAAGAAGGCGATATTGCTGCACGTATTGAGAAGAATGTAGCAGCTTACCTCGCTACACGCAAGTAGTATAGAATGTTGGGTGATGAATGTTTTATCTAAGTGGCTGACTATGAGGCTTACAGAAAATACGTTCAACACCCAACATTTTTTGATTTCAGTAATACTGCAATAATGACATACAAACAGGAAAAGATAACCCCTTACAACAATACGCAGGAAAAGGGAGAACAAGTGGAACAGATGTTTGACAATATCGCCCACTCCTACGACAAGCTCAATCACCGGTTGTCATGGAACATTGATAAGGCGTGGCGAAAGATGGCGCTCAACCGACTTAAGCCATTCAAGCCCCAGCGCATACTTGACGTGGCTACAGGAACAGGCGACTTTGCCATACAGGCAGCCACAATGTTAAGTCCCAAACTGCTTGTAGGAGCTGACATTAGTGAGGGAATGATGAATATCGGACGGCAGAAGGTCGAGACTCTCGGCCTTGGCGACACGATAACATTCAGCAAGGAAGACTGCATGGACTTGTCTTTTCCTGAAGCCTCTTTCGATGCTGTGATAGCGGCATTCGGAATACGCAACTTTCAGAATCTTGACAAGGGACTTGAGGAGATGCATCGAGTATTGACGAAGGGAGGACATCTCTGTATAGTGGAACTGACAACACCAGTGCACTTCCCCATGCGCCAACTGTTCAAGATCTATTCACATACGATACTGCCATTGTACGGCAGAATGATTTCTGGCGACAAGACAGCCTATTCTTATCTCACGGCTACAATAGAAGCCTTCCCGCAAGGAGAGATGATGGTAGGAATATTGAAGAAGGCAGGTTTTGCCGAAGCGTCATTCAAGAGATTTACGCTCGGCATCTGCACAATGTATTTTGCAACGAAGTAAGGAAACATCAGTTTTCATAACCACCTAAAAGTAGAATATATGGACAAGTATGGATTAATCGGATTTCCATTGGGCCACTCGTTCTCGGTAAGCTTCTTTAACGAGAAATTTGCCAATGAGAACATAAATGCGCGCTATATAAACTTTGAAATTCCACAGATAGACGAATTGCCCGAGATTCTGGCGTCAAACCCAGAACTCAAAGGACTTAATGTAACTATTCCATACAAGCAGAAGGTTATAAGCTATCTTGACGACATAAGTCCTGAAGCAAAGTCGATTGGAGCTGTTAACGTTATCAGAATTACCCACAAGGGCAAGAATCCTATACTCAAAGGCTTCAACAGCGACGTTATCGGCTTCACGAGAAGCATTGAGCCCATGCTGGAGAAAATCCATAAGAAAGCGCTCATATTGGGAACGGGTGGTGCATCGAAAGCTATAGAATACGGATTGAAGACATTGGGACTGGAAACTTTGTTTGTAAGTCGCACAAAACGAGACGGATGCATCGCATACGATGAAGTTACTCCTGAGCTTATCAAGGAGTACAACGTAATAGTCAACTGCACCCCCCTCGGCATGTATCCCAAAGCCGACTCATGTCCCGACCTGCCTTACGAAGCAATGGACAGTCACAATATTCTGTACGACCTGATTTACAATCCTGACGAAACCCTATTCATGAAGAAGGGTGCAGAACATGGTGCTACAACCAAGAACGGATTGGAAATGCTGTTGCTTCAAGCCTTTGCCAGTTGGGATTTCTGGAACGGAGAGGAGCAATTGTAATTTTAGCGAAGAGCAATTATAGCACAAGCGAGATGCAACTGCAAATCAAGCGAGGTGCAATTATAATATATATATAATAAGGTATAACGAAACATATCAAATAATATAACAATGGACAAATCCAATAGATACATGATGCGCGGAGTCAGCGCCGCCAAGGAAGACGTACACAATGCTATAAAGAACATTGACAAGGGTCTTTATCCGCAAGCTTTCTGCAAGATTATCCCCGATATCTTGGGCGGTGATCCGGAATATTGCAACATTATGCATGCTGACGGTGCAGGTACGAAATCGTCACTTGCCTATATGTACTGGAAGGAAACTGGCGATATCAGCGTATGGAAGGGCATTGCTCAGGACGCTATCGTAATGAATACTGACGACCTGCTCTGCGTAGGCGCTGTAGACAACATCCTTGTGTCAAGCACTATCGGACGCAACAAGATGCTCGTTCCGGGCGAGGTTATCTCGGCCATCATCAACGGTACAGACGAACTGCTTGCCGAATTGCGCGGAATGGGCGTTGGCGTATATGCTACCGGTGGCGAGACAGCCGACGTTGGCGACCTCGTACGCACTATCATTGTCGACTCTACTGTGACTTGCCGTATGAAGCGCAAGGACGTTATCGACAATGCCAACATCCGTCCTGGCGACGTTATCGTAGGTCTTGCTTCTTTCGGACAGGCTACTTACGAGAAACAGTACAATGGCGGTATGGGTTCTAACGGATTGACAAGTGCTCGTCATGACGTTTTCTCAAAGTATCTTGCTGAGAAATATCCCGAAAGCTACGACCACGCTGTGCCCGAGGAACTTGTTTATAGCGGCGGCTGCCGTCTGGACGACGAGGTAGAAGGTGCCCCCGTCAATGCAGGTCAGCTCGTACTCTCACCTACCCGCACTTATGCTCCGGTAATCAAGCGACTGTTTGACGAACTGCGTCCAGAGATTCACGGTATGGTTCACTGTACTGGCGGCGCACAGACCAAGGTTCTGCACTTCGTAGGCGACAACTGCCGTGTAATCAAGGACAACATGTTCCCCGTTCCTCCATTGTTCCGCGTAATCCAGGAGCAGAGTCAGACCGACTGGAAGGAAATGTACAAGGTGTTCAACATGGGTCACCGCATGGAGATTTACGTACGTCCTGAAGTTGCCGAGAAGGTGATTGAGATCAGCAAGAGCTTCAACATCGACGCCCAGATTGTAGGCCACATCGAGGAAGGCAAGCGCTCGCTGCTCATCAAGTCGGAATATGGTGAATTCGAATATTAATCTTATATAGTTGAGCAATTTCAGTACTCATCTACATAATAATAACAAATGGCAGAAAACAATAATATATTAGAAAAGCTTGACGGACTGGAGGCACGCTATGAGGAAGTGTCAACCCTTATCACCGACCCTTCGGTGATTGCCGACCAGCAGCGTTATGTGAAACTGACAAAGGAATATAAGGACCTTGAAGACATCATGAAACTTCGCCAGAAGTATATCAATTGTCTTAACGGTATTGCTGAGGCAAAGGACATCATCATGAACGAGCAGGATCCTGACATGAAGGAGATGGCGCGCGAGGAACTTGCCACAAACGAAGAACTTCAGCCCAAACTCGAGGAAGAGATAAAGATTGCACTTGTACCAAAGGACCCTGAGGACGCTAAGAACGTACAGATGGAGGTTCGCGCCGGAACTGGTGGCGACGAGGCTTGTCTCTTTGCAGGCGAGATATTCATGATGTACAAGAAGTATTGCGAATCGAAGGGCTGGACTGTATCCGTTACAAGCGAGAGTGAAGGCGCAGTAGGCGGCTTCAAGGAAATCTGCTTTGCAGTAAGTGGCGACAACGTATACGGCACATTGAAGTATGAGTCGGGCGTTCATCGAGTGCAACGTGTTCCGGTTACAGAGTCCAACGGCCGTATGCAGACTTCTGCAGCTACCGTTGCCGTTCTTCCTGAGGCAGACCCGTTTGAGGTAAACATCAACGAGGGCGAAATCAAATGGGACACATTCCGCTCTTCAGGTGCTGGTGGTCAGAACGTGAACAAGGTGGAGTCAGGTGTGCGTGCCCGCTATATGTGGAAGAACCCAAACACCGGCGAGGTAGAAGAAATCCTCATCGAATGTACAGAGACCCGCGACCAGCCCAAGAACAAGGAAAGAGCTCTTGCACGTCTGCGTACATATATTTATGATAAAGAGCACCAGAAGTATGTTGACGATATTGCCAACCGCCGTAAGACTCTCGTCTCTACTGGCGACCGCTCAGCAAAGATTCGTACATACAACTTCCCGCAGGGCCGTGTCACCGACCATCGCATCGGCATGACCGTATACGACCTTCCTGGCTTCATGGGCGGCAACATCCAGTCGATGATTGACGCGCTCACCGTGGCTGAGAATGCAGAGAAGATGAAGGAGAACGAATTGTAATCATCAATTATAACATCAGTTGTAAATACTAATTGAATTATCAATTTATAAAAGACTAATCGTTATGAACAGATCAGAATTAGTAAATCAGATAAAGACCAAGCGCTCTTTTCTGTGCGTGGGTCTTGACACCGACCTCAAGAAGGTTCCGGCACACATACTCAACGAGGAAGACCCGATTTTCGCTTTCAACAAAGCCATCATCGACGCCACAGCTCCTTACTGTGTATCGTACAAGCCAAACCTCGCATTCTATGAGGCATTCGGCGTGAAGGGACTCATCTCGTTTGAGAAGACAATCAAATATCTCAAGGAGAACTATCCCAACCACTTCATCGTAGCAGACGCCAAGCGCGGTGACATTGGCAACACAAGTGCCATGTACGCACGCACATTCTTCGAGGAATACGATGTTGACTCGCTCACAGTAGCTCCTTACATGGGCGAGGACAGCGTCACTCCGTTCCTTGGCTATAAGGACAAATGGGTGATTGTACTTGCATTGACAAGCAACAAGGGCAGCCACGACTTCCAGCTTACAGAAGACAAGCAGGGCGAGCGACTCTTTGAGAAAGTGCTCCGCACTTCACAGCAGTGGGGTTCAAAGGACAATATGATGTATGTAGTAGGTGCTACACAGGGCAGAATGTTTGAGGACATCCGTAAGATTGTACCCGATCACTTCCTGCTCGTTCCGGGTGTTGGTGCACAGGGTGGTTCACTCGAAGAGGTATGCAGATATGGAATGAATTCTGAATGCGGCCTGCTCGTGAACAGTTCACGTGGCATTATCTACGCATCCAATGGTGAGGACTTTGCTGAGGTGGCTGCGCAGAAGGCTGAAGAACTCCAGAAGCAGATGGATCAAGAACTGCAAAAGTATGGCATCTAACCCTAAATAAACATTTTTGGGGATAAAAGTTGGCAATATTATGTTCAAAACAAGAAATTAATAGTGCCAAAATGCTGTATCTAAATTAAATTTCTTATTTTTGCAAAAATAATATTATGTGTTGTGGCTGAAAGTGCTTGTTAACTCATGCCACAACACTTACTAACTTATAAGAAACAAAGAATAGACATTATAAAAATGGAATTTACAGCAGAACAAATCGCTAGCGTAATCGGTGGAAGAGTTGAAGGTGACAATAATGCCGCCGTACATACTTTTGCAAAGATTGAAGAAGGAGTAGAAGGAGCCATCTCGTTCCTTTCAAATCCCAAATACACCCATTACATCTACGACACGAAATCGTCCATTGTCATTATAAATGAGGATGTGGAGTTGGAGAGACCGGTTGCTACCACACTTATACGTGTAAAGAATGCCTATGAATGCATAGCCAAGCTTTTGCAGATATACGAGGCAAGCAAACCGAAGAAGACAGGTATTGCACAGCAAGCCTATATAGCTCCGACGGCAACGGTTGGCAAGGATTGTTATATAGGTCCTTTTGCTTGCATTGGCGAAAATGCCGTTATCGGCGATAATTGCCAGATTTATCCACATGCCGTTATCGGTGATAATGTCAAGATTGGTTCGGGCTGTATTATCTATCCCAATACAACAATCTATCACGGTTGTAAATTGGGTAACAATGTCACTCTGCATGCAGGTAGCGTAGTCGGTTCTGACGGCTTCGGATTTGCACCCAATGCCGATGGCTACGACAAGATTCCTCAGATAGGTATAGTAACTATTGAGGATAATGTTGAAATCGGAGCTAATACCTGTGTTGACCGTTCTACAATGGGGTCTACCATTATTCGCAAGGGCGTGAAACTTGACAATCTTGTTCAGGTGGCTCACAATGTGGAAATAGGCGAGAATACAGTCATGTCTGCTCAAGTAGGAATCGCAGGCAGTACAAAGGTCGGATCATGGTGTATGTTTGGTGGCCAGGTTGGACTTGCCGGACACATCACAATTGGCGACAAGACCTTCCTCGGTGCACAATCAGGAGTGCCGGGAAGTCTGAAGGGCGGAGAGGAACTTATCGGCACTCCTCCGATGAATCCACGTGCTTACTTCAAGTCACAGGCTATTTTCCGCCGTCTGCCTGAAATGTACAAAGACTTGTCAGACATCAAAAAGGAAATTGAACAACTGAAAAAATAATAATATATGTCATCAAAACAGAAGACACTAAAGGGTAGTTTCTCCCTGTGCGGCAAAGGACTTCACACTGGTTTGAGCCTTACCGTTACATTCAATCCAGCTCCAGAGAACTCCGGATATAAGATACAACGAATTGACCTTGAAGGAATGCCTATCATTCAGGCCATTGCAGAAAATGTTGTGGACACACAGCGTGGAACTGTATTGGGCAAGGATGATATACGTGTTTCTACCATTGAGCATGGTATGTCGGCACTCTATGCCATGGGCATCGACAACTGTCTTATTCAGGTAAATGGTCCTGAGTTCCCGATTCTTGATGGAAGTGCTGCTATGTACGTTCAGAAGATTCATGAAATCGGAGTAGAGGAACAGAATGCACCCAAGGATTGGTATGTAATCCGTCATAAGATAGAGGTGAAGGATGAGGAGACCGGTTCGTGCATCACTATCCTGCCCGATGAGGAATTCTCACTCACAGCAATGTGCTCGTTCAATTCGAAGTTCATCAACTCACAGTTTGCAACACTCGACTGTGTTGAGAAGTTTGCTGATGAGATAGCACCTGCCCGTACGTTTGTCTTCGTCCGTGATATTGAACCTCTTCTTAAGGCAAACCTTATTAAGGGTGGCGACTTGGACAATGCAATTGTTATTTACGAGAAGCAGACCACTCAGGAGCGTCTCGATTCATTGGCCGATATGCTGAAGGTAGAGCGTCGTGATGCAAACGAATTGGGCTATATACAGCACAAGCCTCTTGTATGGGAGAATGAATGTACAAGACACAAGTTGCTTGACATCATCGGCGACATGGCACTTATTGGTAAGCCAATCAAGGGACGTATTATCGCTACTCGTCCTGGTCACACCATCAACAACAAGTTTGCCCGCCAGATGCGTCGTGAGATTCGCAAGCACGAGATACAGGCTCCGATATACGATCCCAACGAGACTCCGATAATGGACAACATCAGAATACGTGAGCTTCTGCCTCATCGTTATCCTATGCAGCTTGTCGACAAGGTCGTAGCTCTTGGCGCTACAAGTATCGTTGGTGTAAAGAACGTTACTGCCAACGAGCCGTTCTTCACTGGTCACTTCCCGCAAGAGCCGGTAATGCCTGGAGTACTTCAGATAGAGGCAATGGCACAATGTGGTGGATTGCTCGTGCTCAACACTCTTGAGGAGCCTGAGCGTTGGTCTACCTATTTCATGAAGATTGATGACGTGAAATTCCGTCAGAAGGTAGTTCCTGGAGACACATTGCTCTTCAAGGTTGATTTGCTTTCACCGTTACGCCATGGCATATCATCAATGAAAGGCTATGTATTTGTAGGCGACCATGTAGTTTCAGAAGCCACATTTACGGCTCAGATCGTAAAGAACAAGTAGAATTCAATTCAAAAAACTTCTAAGATGAATCAGATAAGCCCCTTAGCATACGTCCATCCCGAAGCAAAGCTCGGTGATAACAACATAATTGGCCCCTTCTGCTACATTGACCGCAATGTTGAAATTGGCGATAACAATGTAATGCAAAACAGCGTGACTATTCACGTAGGAGCACGCATCGGAAATGGCAATGAGTTCTTCCCAGGTGCAAGCATCTCTACCAAACCTCAGGATCTGAAGTTCAGAGGTGAGGAAACAATCTGCCGAGTAGGTGACAATAACAGCATACGCGAGAATGTAACAATCTCACGTGGCACAGCCTCAAGAGGTGAGACTGTTGTAGGCTCTAACAATCTGCTTATGGAATGTGTACACGTAGCTCACGATTGCATTCTCGGTAGCGGATTGATTATTGGCAACTCTACCAAGCTTGCAGGTGAGGTTATAGTAGACGACAATGCCATTATCTCTGCAAATGTTCTTTGCCATCAGTTCTGCCGAATCGGTGGTTATGTGATGATTCAGGGCGGATGCCGATTCAGTCAGGACATTCCTCCGTTTATCATTGCAGGTAAGGAACCTACAAAATATTGCGGATTGAATCTTGTAGGACTTCGGCGTCGCGGATTCTCTAACGAGAAGATTGACCTTATCCACGATGCCTACCGCAAGTTGTACTCTAAGGGTATAATGTCAGAGGGCATTCAAGAGATAAAGAACGAACTTGAAATTACTAAGGAAGTTCAATACATTATTGATTTCGTAGAATCTTCTAAGAGAGGCATTATACGCTAAATGTATTTATCAGATAAAGGGAGCTAAGTAGAATAAGAAAGGACTGAAGTCTACTTAACTCCCATTTTTTTATTCACATTAAGACAATAATGAACAAGAAACTTATTGTTATTGTAGGTCCAACAGGCGTAGGAAAGACAGAATTGTGTTTGCAGATTGCCGAACATCTCAACATTCCTATAGTCAATGCCGACTCGCGTCAGATTTTCAGCGAAATACCAATTGGAACAGCAGCACCTACACCAGAGCAACAGCAGCGTGTGAAGCATTATTTTGTAGGCAATCATCATCTTGATGATTATTATAGCGCTTCGTTATTCGAAGAAGATGGTATGCAACTTCTTACCGACAATCTCTTCAATACCTCGGATGTGGCGCTTATGAGTGGAGGCTCTATGATGTACATAGACGCTGTATGCAATGGTATTGATGACATACCGACAATCGACGACAATACACGTGAATGGATGAAACAGCGATTGGAAACAGAAGGGTTGCCCAGGCTTGTCGAAGAACTTAAACTTTTAGATCCTGAGCATTGGAAGATTGTCGACCGCAACAACCCACGCCGTGTCGTGCATGCTTTGGAAATATGCCATATGACGGGTAAGACTTACACTTCATTCAGGCAGAATGCCAAGAAACAACGTCCGTTTGACATAATAAAGATAGGTCTGAACCGCGACCGTGAAGAATTGTACAATCGTATTAATGCGCGCGTGCTGCAAATGTTTGACGAAGGACTTGTAGACGAAGCACTTGCCGTATACGACAAGCGAGGCCTCAACTCATTGAACACAGTAGGCTACAAGGAGACCTTCGAATATCTTGATGGATTTATAACCATCGATCAATGTATATTCAACATACAAAGCAATAGCCGACGCTACTGTCGTAAACAGCAGACATGGTTCAAGCGGGATAAGAATATCATGTGGTTCCATCCCGACAATATTAAAGAAATCATAAATTATATAGACAACCAACTGATAGGTTAAACTATTTTCGTACATTTGCAAGATAATATACCAAGATTAGCAAACAAAATAATCATTTAAAGATGAAAAAAATAAAAGACTTTCTCATCTGGTGTATGCGTAAAGTCAAGGCTTTTTGGCCTTGGTATCGCAATTTGTACAAAGGCAAAGCGTGGTACACCAAGACACTTGTAGGAATCGCATCCTGCATAGTAGCGTTTTTCTTATACCTTGGCATGGTAGACACAAACTTCTTGTGGCTGTTTGGTAAATCACCTGGTTTTTACACTATTATGAATCCTGAGACTCACGAAGCCTCAGAGATATATAGTGCCGATGGTGTAATGATTGGCAAATATTTTAACGAGAATAGAACTCCGGTAAAATATGAGGAGGTAAATCCTGCTTTCTGGAAAGCCCTTATTGATACCGAGGACGAGCGCTTCTACAGTCATCATGGAATTGACTACCCAGGACTTATAGGAGCTGTGAAGGATGCTGTCATGCATCATGATGCTCGTGGAGCTTCTACAATCACGCAGCAGTTGGCTAAGAATATGTTCCGTGTACGCACCGACTATTCTACTGGATTGCTTGGTTTGATTCCTGGTGTTCGTATGTTAATCATGAAGTCAAAGGAATGGATCATTGCTACGAAGCTTGAGCTGACTCATGACAAGAAGGACATCATTACGATGTATGCCAATACCGTTGACTTCGGCTCCAACGCATTTGGTATAAAGACGGCTTCAAAGACGTATTTCAACTGTACTCCAAAAGAATTGACGACAGATCAGGCTGCTGTGCTTGTTGGAATGCTTAAGGCTACCACTTACTACAATCCTATCTCGCATCCTGAGAACTCGCAGCGTCGTCGCAATGTGGTGCTCAGCAATATGCTCAAGCATGGCGATTTGACACGCACCGAATTTGACGAACTTAGCCAGAAGCCTATTAAACTCAGCTATAGTGTTGAGAGCAACTATGATGGTCAGGCTCTTTACTTCCGTGAGGCAGTTTCTGCCGAACTGAAGAACTGGTGTCGTGAAAACGGTTACGATCTTTATACTTCAGGTTTGAAGATTTATACCACCATTGATTCGCGCATGCAGAAGTACGCCGAAGAAGCTGCTGCAAAACAGATGAAGCAGGTGCAGCGCAACTTCAACAACCATTGGGGCAATCAGGATCCATGGCAGGACGAAAATCATAATGTCATTCCTAATTTCATTGAAGGAATCGCTCAGAAGCAACCCGTTTACAAGAATCTTCTGGCGCGCTTCCCCAACAATCCTGATTCAATTGAGTACTATCTCAACCGTCCACATAAGGTGAAGTTGTTCGATTACGAGCATGGCACCATAGAAAAGGAGATGTCTACAATGGACTCAATCCGCTATATGGTTCATTTCATGCATTGTGCATTCGTAGCTATGGAACCGCAGACTGGTGCTGTGAAAGCATGGGTGGGCGACATCGACTTCAAGTCATGGAAGTATGACAAGGTGACGGCAATGCGTCAGCCTGGTTCTACATTCAAGCTCTTTGTATATACCGAGGCGATGAATCAGGGACTCACGCCTTGCGACAAGCGTCGCGATGAGTATATCTCAATGCAGGTATATGACAAGACAGCAGGCAAGGAAGTGACATGGGCACCTACTAACGCAAATGGTTCTTTCTCAGGCGACTCCATTCCTTTGAAGGGTGCATTTGCACGAAGCATAAATTCTGTAGCAGTTCGTCTTGGACAGGAGATGGGTATTCAGCGCATCGCAGAGACTGCACACAAGATGGGTATTGAAAGTCCGCTTGATGAGACTCCGGCTCTTGCTCTTGGTTCAAGTGATGTCAACCTCCTTGAATTGGCCAATGCTTATTCTACTGTTGCCAACGATGGCAAGTATGTAAGACGTCAGCTTGTGACGCGTATTCTTGACCGTAATGGAAAAGAAATTTATACATCGCCCACAAACGAGGAACAGGTGATTCCATATAGAAGCGCTTTCCTTATGCAGCAGCTGCTTATGAGCGGATTGCGTGAGCCGGGTGGTACATCAATGAGCTTGAATGGTTATGTAGGACAATACCGCGACACTGATTGGGGTGGCAAGACCGGTACTTCAAACAATCACTCTGACGCTTGGTTTATGGGTGTAAGTCCTAATCTCGTTGTAGGAGCATGGGTAGGCGGTGAGTATCGCTGCATTCACTTCCGTACCGGAGCTTTGGGTCAAGGTTCACGTACTGCTTTGCCAATATGCGGATACTTCCTTGAGGCAGTATTAAAGGATCCTGCTTTCAGCAAGTATCGTGTAAAGTTCGGTAAGCCTAAGGATGAGAGCATTACTTCCTCAATGTATAACTGTTCAAGCTATGTGCCACGAGCAAAGGTGGATACAACTCTTAACGACAGTGTTAGGGTAGAAGAGGAGATAGTACTCGACGAGGATGGTAATCCGGTAGAGCGTCAGTTGCCACTCTCTGGTAATAAGGAACAGCAACCTGCCGACCAGCAGCAAAAAGAGCACAAGACTCCGAAAGAACAACCCGTAAGTCTTGAGAACTTATAACAATTGAGAGTTGTTAACAGTTGAGAGTTGAGAGTAGAAAATTGAGAGTTATGATTACCTTTGATATAATATTATCAAAATCAACATATCATAACTCTCAACTCTCACCTCTCAATTTTCAACTCTCATTTATTTTTTTCATGAGTTTGTCAATTTCTTCAAACTCACGTCCCATATTCAGATTGAGATATATAGTGTACAGAGGTACGCCCCATTGAGCTTTTTCATTAGGAGCAAGTTTTCTGTACTCCTGCATATATGGCAAAGCTTTCTTGAAAAGAGCCTTCAACTTCTGTGTCTTTTCACGGCTGTGCCTCATTGTCCTTTCAATGTAAGTGGCTTGATTGAAATACGCCAAGCCGGCATTCAGGTACACATCGGCAAAATTATTGTTTTTCTCAATCACCTTGTCGCAAATGCTCACGCAATCATCATATTTCTGCTGGGCAAGTAGAACGGTTGATTTGGCAAACAAGGCAACAACACTCGAAGAGTCTGCCTCTATAGCGTCGTCGCACAATGCTATTGCTACGTCATACTTGCTCTGCTTGTAATAATGGTCAAACAGGTGCGAGAAGAAGTATTTGGATTGAGGATAGCGGGCAAAACCGCTCTCAAGCACCTCTACAAACTTAGTTGTGTCAGCCTTCAGCCTATAGGTTTCTGCCATATACTGATAAGTCATTATCAGTCTTATTGTGTCCTGCTGTGCTACGTCTGTATATGCCAATGTCCGTTCAGCGTCGTTCTGCTTATAGCCGCAATAGACTGTGTAGAACGCAGCTGTCCCTATTCTCTTGTCGTTGTTCTGGTAGTCGTACGCTGCAAAGATAGGTTGCTTTGCGCAGTCTATATAGGCTGCAAAAAGGCTATAGGCATTCTTGTAATCATTCTTGCCTACAAAGAAAAGTCCGCCATTATACAGGTTACCCCTCAACTGGTTAAGATATTCCGCATGGCGCTTGCGATATTTCATCTTGGCAGGTTGCACACCTTTCAGATTCCATTCTACAGAGTCAAGTCCTTCCAGCACACCAAACATTCTGTATGCTGTAAGGAAAAGCTTGGATGTGTCTGCCTTTTGTTTTAGATACATCTGTTCGTTTACCGCTTCATACTGTTTTCTGACAGCGTCAAACAGTATGAGCCAGATCTTCTCGTTGTCCTTGTTTGCAGAATCGGTAAGCAGCTTACGCATCGAAGTTTCCGCCTCTTCTAACGATTTTCCGGCCTTGACATTATCCTTTGCTTTTGATATCTCCTTCTTCTGCGCATTGCACATAGTAGGAAGGCAGAGGCTCAAAGCCAAGACCATAAACAAAAATTTCCTGAACATACCTTACTGTAAAAATGAAAGGTGCGCAATCATGTTTATAATAGAGAACATGGTGCGCACCTTAATTTATTGAAGCTTTTTATTGTTTATTTGTTAGGGTCGAGAGCCTTTGTACGGCTGTCGTCTGCACCATAAAGAACATAGTATGTATTATAGAGCAGATACTTCCAGTTGGCCTCCTGCTGGTTAGGATCGAGGTCGCGAGCCTTCTCCAGGTAGCCCTGTGACTCAGTCAAAATCTTCTTCTGCTCATTTGCGTCCTGCAAGTTAGCTGCCTTGTTGTTGTTGCAGAATCCCATCCAAGTCAGCACAAGTGCGTTCGGCTTGATAGAATTAGCCTTCTTCAGGTCGGCAAGAGCCTCATCCCACTTGCTCTCGTTCATCTCAGCCTGGCCCTTGACAGCCCATGCTGTGAAGCAGTTAGGATCAGAAGCCAGACGCTCATCAATGAGCTTCATCTGCTTGTCCTTCATGTTGAGGTTGCCGTACAGAGTAGCGAGGTTTGTGAAGATTGTCTCGCTCTTGTCCTTAGCATAAAGGTCCTCGAAGCTCTTGAGACACTTTACAGAATCCTCCTTTGTCTTCATTGACTGCTGCATCATAGCCATCTTCAGTCCAAGGGCATCCTTATATGAAGCAGTATCGTTCAGGGCAATGTCGATGTACTTGTTGGCATCGTCCATTTTCTTTGCCTGATAAGCGATTACGCCAGCTACACGAGCTACCTCGCCGAGGTATGTATCTGGTGACTTTGTCTTGTCGAAATCGTCGAACAGGGCAGAAGTACCGCTGTTGACATAAGCAGCATAGTAGTTGAAAGCACCATTGTTGTCTTCCTTCTGCAGGCAGTCCTGACCAGCGTTGATAAGGTTCAGACGCAGAGGCCACAGAGCGGTCTGGTTCTTCTTGTGGAATTTAGGAGCCACCTTGCCCTTAGCGTTAGGCATGCGGTCGTACTTGTCGCACTCCATAGCAGCATTGAGAGCGTTGGTGAGTGATGAGTACATACCTTCCTTGTCAACTGGTTTCAGTTTGCCGTCTTTCTGTCCCATCTGTTCCATCACCTGGTTCTCGCTCATCACAGCCATTTCCTTGTTGACCTTCTGAAGCGAGAGCTCTACGAGCTTGTTGTAAGCCTTTGCCTTTTCCTCATTGTTCAATGACGAAAGACAAGCGTCGAGTTGCGACTTTGCCTCAGCGTAGTCTTTCGACTTGAGAACGCTCTTGACGTCCTGTGCAAATGCAGTTGAGGTAGCTACTACCATCGCTGCCAACATAAACAATTTTTTCATATTCAGATATATTTAATATGTTTTATTTTTCATTTTCCGGATTAGTCTCTTTTGCTTCCGTTGCTTCTGTAGCCTCTGGCTCTGTTGCAGAATTGTCGTCGGCAAGCTTTGCCTCAAGTTCTGAACTCATGACCTTGCACACACTTGCAATCACATCGTTCTTCTTCGAGAGGTTGATAAGGCGAACGCCCTGAGTAGCGCGTCCCATAACACGACAGTCGCTTACAGCCAGACGGATGGCAATACCACTCTTGTTGATAATCATGAGGTCGTTGTCGTCGGTAACGTTCTTGATAGCTACCAGTCTGCCGGTCTTGTCCGTGATAGAGAATGTCTTCACACCCTTACCGCCACGGTTTGTCTTGCGATAGTCTTCTACCTGCGAACGCTTGCCATAACCATTCTCCGATACTACCATTACGGTCTCGGTCTCGGCGTTGTTTACGATAATCATGCCTACTACCTGGTCGTCGTCTCCATCGAGCTGCATACCACGTACACCGGTAGAGACACGTCCCATAGAGCGTACTGTGTTCTCGTCGAATCTAACGGCACGACCATTGCGGTTGGCAAGGATAATCTCGTTCTTGCCGTTTGTCAGACGAACGTCTACTACCTCGTCGCCCTCCACAATATTAATGGCGTTTACACCATTGGTACGTGGACGTGAGTAAGCCTCAAGGCAAGTCTTCTTGATAGTACCGTTCTTTGTAGCAAACACAACATAGTGTGAATTGACAAACTCCTCGTCGTTCAGTCCGCGCAGACGCAGCATAGCATTAACCGAGTCGTCCGGCTCAATGTTGAGCATGTTCTGTATGGCACGTCCCTTGAAGTTCTTGTCGCCCTCAGGTATCTCGTAGCACTTGAGCCAGTAGCAGCGACCCTTGCGTGTGAAGAACAGCATGGTCTGGTGCATTGTGGCAGGATAGATGTATTCGGTGAAGTCCTGCTCGCGTGTACGGGCACCCTTCGAACCTACACCACCACGAGCCTGCTCGCGGAACTCACTCAGCGGAGTACGCTTGATATATCCCATGTGGCTCACGGTTATCACAACTGGGTCGTTAGGATAGAAGTCCTCAGCATTGAACTCATGTTCGAAAGGCTTGATTTCTGTACGACGCTCGTCGCCATACTTCTCCTTTACCTCGTTCAGTTCGTCCTTCATTACCTTCTTGCACAGTTCGGGATCGTCGAGTATCGACTGCAGATAAGCAATCTGACGCTCCAGTTCCTCAAACTCAGCATGCAGCTGATCCATACGCAGGCCAGTCAACTGCGAGAGACGCATGTCTACGATAGCCTTCGACTGTATTTCGTCCAGGTTGAATCGCTTCTCCAAGTTGCGCTGTGCGTCGCTCGGAGTCTTCGAAGCACGGATAATGTGTACAACCTCGTCGATGTTGTCGCAAGCTATGATGAGTCCTTCGAGTATGTGGGCACGTTCCTGCGCCTTCTTCAGGTCGAACTTGGTGCGACGTATAGTCACGTCGTGACGATGCTCTACGAAGTACTTCACGCATTCCTTAAGTGTTAGTAGACGTGGGCGTCCCTTCACCAAGGCAATGCAGTTCACCGAGAACGACGACTGCATGGCAGTCATCTTATACAGCTTGTTGAGGATTACGTTGGCATTGGCATCACGCTTCACGTCAACAACGATACGCATACCCTGACGGCCCGACTCGTCGTTTACATTCGAGATGCCGGTAATCTTGCCCTCCTTAACGAGGTCGGCAATACCTGCCACGAGATCAGCCTTGTTTACACCGTAAGGAATCTCCGTGATGACAATCTTGTCGTGTGAGTCACCGCTCTCGATTTCTGACTTTGCGCGCATCATGATGCGGCCACGGCCAGTCTCGTAAGCCTGCTTCACACCCGTCAGACCATATATATAAGCACCCGTAGGGAAGTCAGGAGCCTTGATGTACTCCATAAGTCCGTCTACGTCAATGTCAGGATTGTCGATATATGCGCAGCATCCGTCAATCACCTCACCGAGGTTGTGTGTCGGAATATTAGTAGCCATACCTACGGCAATACCGTTACCGCCGTTCACCAGAAGGTTAGGTATCTTGGTAGGCATTACCGACGGCTCCAGAAGGGTGTCGTCAAAGTTAGGTGTCATGTCTACGGTGTCCTTCTCCAGGTCGTCCATGATATGCTCACCCATCTTCGATAGTCTGCACTCCGTGTAACGCATAGCGGCAGCTGAGTCACCGTCTACTGAGCCGAAGTTACCCTGACCGTCTACAAGCATGTATCGCATGTTCCAGTTCTGACCCATACGCACCAATGCACCATATACCGAAGAGTCGCCGTGCGGGTGATACTTACCCAGCACCTCACCTACAACGCGGGCACATTTCTTATAAGGGTTAGAACTTGTGTTTCCGATGCCAAGCATTCCGTAGAGGATGCGGCGATGTACGGGCTTGAATCCGTCACGAACATCAGGCAGGGCACGAGCAACAATCACCGACATACTATAGTCGATGTACGAGGATTTCATCTCCTCCTCGATGTTGATTTTCAGAATCCTGTCCTGATCAATTGTCTGATTTTCGTCCATTTTATATTATATATGTTTTTATAGTTTCTTTCTTAAGCTTGCTGCATGCTTCTTTCGACAAGCCTTTAAAAGCGCAAAATCGTCGATTTTGCCGTTTATTTTGCTTCTAAGCGATTTGCAGCATCGCTTTCAAAGTGTAAAATTACTATTTTTTTATGACTTTACAGCACTTATAGCGCCTAAAAATACCATTTTTGTCTATTTTAATAGAAATAATGTATAACTTTGCAATAGTAAACCTTTAAAACAAAATTATTATGCTGAACAAAAAAATCGAAGAGGCTCTCAATGCCCAGATTAACGCCGAATTATGGTCGGCTTACCTTTATCTCTCTATGGCTGCTTATGCTCACGCCAATGGTAATCCTGGAATGGGCAACTGGTTTGAAGTACAGTTTAAGGAGGAACAAGACCATGCCAAGATTATGTTCAACTACATCATACAGCGTGGCGGTCGCGTAGAACTAAAGCCTATCGAGGCGGTGCCTACTACATGGGAGTCGCCGCTTGCGGTGTTTGAAGCCACGCTCGCTCACGAGCAAAAAGTGACATCGCTAATCAACAATCTCTTTTCTCTTTCTACTGCAGAGAACGACTATGCAACACAAAGTATGCTCAAATGGTTTATCGACGAGCAGGTGGAGGAAGAAGAAAACGCACAAAACATCATCGACAATCTCAGAATGATTCAGGGCAACGGCTACGGACTCTATATGCTCGACAAGGAACTTGCCGCACGCACATACGTTCAGCCTTCGCCATTGGCTGGCAAAGCATAGCTAAAATGTAGGTGTTGTAGTATGCAAATATCGTACAGGCAGTAAAAATGTGTTACAAATAAAAAAACGATGCTAGAGATTTCGAGAGCCGTTTTTATTGCTTGTTACGGCGTAATACATCATGTTTTTATCAAATAAGCCACCGTTGCATTACAAAAGTAGTCCTTCGGGATGCCTTCGGGATTCCTTCGGGATGCTTTCGGGATTCCTTTTGTAATGTAACGGAGGCTTAATTTATGCACAAATGTATTCGTTTAGCAACGAAAAGGACAACTTTAGCTTATGCGATAATTGCACACTTCTTTCGGTATTTGCGTAATTTGTTGTGCGTAAGTGATATACGCTTGCGCGCGCAAAACTCGAGAATTTCGAGCAAAAGATTTCTTCGTGTGTTCAACTCGCAGTTTTGAGCGATTAAAAATGCAAATATAAGTCTAATGGTTTTCTAATACTAATCTAATATTGCGGATAATTTACCTATTATTAGGTGTTTTTATGTCGTGAAAAAGTCGTATTTTTGCAATTTTAAAAGAGTACTATAACAATAACATAATGAAGCGAGTATTATTTATATTTTTATTAGGCTGTATAAATGCAAGTCTGGCGAGAGCGCAGAATATTAGTGGCGAATACATTACAGAATGGCAGTGGAATATGAATAAGAAAACCAACTGGGTCAACCAACTCCGTTTGGACATGAGCTTCCCGTTTGGCAATGGCAAGGATTCGTTTGAGGCTGCAACTCTTCATGTCGCAAAGACCGACGACACCATCATTGACGATTGGCAGGGATTCTCCAATATCGAAGCCGACAATATGTTTGCAGCCATTGCCGTATTGGGCTTCATGCACGAGTGGAAGTCTGGACATGTGTTCTTAGGAGTGCGCAATGTCAATGAAGACTTTTTTACGTCTGACGTTACGTCGCTGTTTCTCAATGGTTCGGAAGGCATATTCCCGACCATTGCTGCAAGCTATCCTATAGCCAATTATCCTTTTTCTGGACTTACCGTTTATTTTGACGTTACTAAGGGCGCATGGACGTTTCGCAACAGTCTCTATAATGGAGTAGGCTACAATGGATGGAAGCGCCGCAACAATCCTTTCCTTGTACGTCCAAAGAAAGACGGCATATTTAATATCTCACAACTGGAATATTCGCATGGTGGCGGTCGTTACTTTGCTGGGGCAGCCTTTCACAACCGTCAGTTTCCTATTGACGAGGAGGGCGAAATGGCTTCTGCGGAGGATTCACGTCGCCATACCACTTGTGCATGGTGGATATATGGCGAGCAGACAGTATGGACAGCAGCCGACCGAAGCATAGCCTGCATGGCACAGTATTCCGAGAATACTTCTCACGACAATGGTTGCTGCAGATACGCCGAGGTGGGATGCGCCTACACCGACAGTTCTAATGAATGCGGACTGTCTGCACAATACGCCCGTTTCAATCAGGGCACAGAACGTTCTGTTGAATTGACATGGCGACGACAGATTAACAAGACAATAGCCTTGCAGCCATCATTCCAGTATGTCAATAATGACAATGGCGACTTTGCGGTGCTCTGTGCCCGTATGAGTGTCAGCTTCTGATTGTATGCGGGCTATTTTCTGATGTCGTCCACCATCTTCTCAAATGTTTCCTTTGGCATAGCCCCCATCTGCATTGTCGGCTTGCCTTTGGCGGGTATGAACAGGAATGTAGGAATGCTCTGGATGCCAAACGTCTGAGCCAGTTCCTGCTCCTTTTCGATGTCCACCTTGTAGAAGTCTACCTTGCCGGCATACGCTTTTGCCGTCTCTTCCACAATAGGTGCCATCGTCTTGCATGGCCCGCACCATGTGGTGTAGAAGTCGATAACGGCAGGGCGCTCTCCCTCAAATACCCATTCTGTCTGATGGATTGTGTAGTCCATAATCTTCAGGCGGAAGTCGGATGTTGAAAGATAGGTCACGTTGCCTTCGGCAGATGTTTTGGCTGAATTGTCAGTTTTTGATACAGTCTGTATCTGTGTGTTCTCGGTCTTTTTGTTGTGTGTACAGGCCGAGAACGTTATGGCTGACGTTAAGAGGATATAAAGTGAAGTCTTTATTTGCATATTAGTTATTTAGTTTTATTGTTACAGATCCTTTACGAGAATCTCTCTCTGTTTGTTAAGATAATTCGAACGGTTGGCATAAGTTTTCTTCCATACTGGCGAAGCCAACTTGCGCATATCGATGCTCAAGGCCCACTTTCCGTTGGCTTCAAGTCGGTCGATAAGAGTGCCGACTGTAAGGCGGGTAAGGCATATTGCCGGTTGGTAATATGTAGTCTCACCCTTGTCGCCACTTGATATTTCGGTAATGATGTTTATCTGTGTCAGTTCGTACAGCAGTTCGTTCACTATGCGGATAGGTATGCCGGTACGTAGCTTCAGGTCGAGTGCCGAGTAGGGTTTGCCTCCCTCGGCAAATTGCTTGCATATCTGATTGGTCAGTATCAGGCACAGCAAGGTCTTGTAGCGATAGCTCAAGTCCTCCGCCTTTGTGCGGAAAGCGAAGTCTTCCATGTTCTGGCTTGCATAGCACAGCTCGGCACCGAACAGGCATATAAGCCATGAAATCTGCACCCAAAGCATAAATAAAGGCAAGGCTGCGAACGATCCGTAAATGGCGTTGTACGAACTTACCCATATCTGAGAGTGGATGTAGAATATCTGCAATCCCTGCATTGCCACACCGGCAAGTACGCCTGGTGCAATGGCGCATGTCAGCTTCACCTTGGTATTGGGCATGAAAACGTATAGTGCTATGAAGACGCTCGACATAAGCACATATGGCATGAGCTGCAGGATGAACTGTGTGAGCGGACCTATGAGCATAGTGTTCTCTATCTGCTTGAATATCGTGGCAAAGAAGATGCTCACACCCGACGTTATCACGATGATTATAGGCACCAATAGAAACATCGACGTGTAGTCGGTAATGGTACGGAATACGCTGCGTTGCTTCTTTATCTGCCAGATGTTGTTGAACGTCTGCTCTATATTGCTGATAAGCATCAGCACCGTGAAGAACATGAATATAAGACCTATACCCAAGAACAGTCCGCTCTTTGTATGGATAAGGTAAGAGTTGACGAATCCTATTATTGTCTCGGCAGCTTGCGGCTGACTCGAGAAGGAGTCGCGAAACCACTCTTCTATATACTTGTTATATCCGAATCCACGGGCTATGGCAAACACTACGGCCAATATTGGCACAATAGCCAGCAGGGTGGAGTAGGTGAGTGCAGCTGCAGCGCTCGTTATGCGTTTTGCCGTTGTGAACTCAATTGCAAGAATAAGCCTCTTGACAATTGAGAGCATAAAATATTTGTATGGTGATACACTTTCACGATTAATGCCCCAGATGTCAATGCTTATAAACCTTTGTATCTTCTTTATTTTATCTGTTGTAAGCATATCGGTTGCTGTTTTAGTATGAATTGGTCTGCAAATTTAATGTTTATTTCGCAATATTTCCGCTAAAAATCCTAAATACATTTTGTTGTCTCGTAATTAATTGATAATTTTGGCATAGAATAACAGTAAATTGAATTAAAGTGAAAAAATCTATATACTTATTTGTGCTATTGTCTGTCTTTTCAGTAGGATCTTTTGCGCAAAAAATTACCTTAGGCTCGTGCATTACTCATGATGGTGGACAGTATAAGGGGCAAATGCAGGCTGGAAAACCGCAAGGCAAGGGCAGTACTGTCTTTAAGAATGGTGACATATTTGAAGGCGAATATGTCAAGGGCAAACGTCAGGGACAAGGCATCTATACTTTTTCAGATGGTGAGAAATACGAAGGAGAGTGGTTTCAAGACCAGCAGCATGGCTTTGGCACTTTCTGGTTTATGAACAACAACCGCTATAAGGGTATGTGGTATCGTGACTATCAGCATGGTCATGGGGTGATGTACTATTATAATGGTGACATTTACGATGGCAACTGGCAGAAGGACAAACGCCAGGGAAAGGGAAAATATACATTTGCAAGTGGTGCATATTATGATGGCAACTGGAATAACGACCAGAAGTCGGGCAAAGGATTCTTTGCATGGAATGACGGTACTACTTACGATGGCATGTGGCTCAACAACCAGCGCTCGGGCAAGGGTACTAACAAGTATGCCGATGGCGACGTGTATACAGGCGATTGGCTCAACGACATACAGAACGGCAAAGGCGTATACCGCTTCCAGAACGGAGACGTTTATGAGGGCGATTATGTTCAGGGCGAGCGTACTGGCGAAGGCATATTCAAGTATAAGAACGGTGACAAATATACTGGCCATTTCAACGAAGGTGGCAAGGATGGTATGGGCACCTTCCTTTGGAAGAATGGCGACATGTATGTAGGAATGTGGAAGAACGACCACCAGAATGGACATGGCAAACTTGTCAAGAAGAACGGTGATGTCTTTGAAGGCGAATTCAAGGACGGCAAGGTGAACGGTCAGGTCATAATACACTTCTCTGACGGTTCTAAGTTCAAGGGTATGTATAAGGACGGACGTCGCAATGGTGCTGCCATTGAAGAAGATAAAGACGGCAAACGTTTTGAGGGCTCATATGTCAACGGCCGAAGAGACGGAAATTTTGTAGAGAAAGACCGAAATGGACAGATACTTAAACGAGGCCATTATGAAAATGGCAAACGATTTGAAGATTAACTAACGTACTAATTTTATAGCTATGGCATTAAAATCAAAAAAGACACAGACTAAAAACTCCGAGTCCAAAGTTAAACATATTGGATTGGTTAAGAATGATGCTTATCTTGAGCCTTACGAAGAGGCTATCAAGGGACGTCACGACCATGCTCTGTGGAAACTCAACTCTCTGACTAATAATGGAAAGACAAAACTTACGGATTTTGCTAACGGACATAAATACTATGGCCTGCACAAGGCAAAGCGTGGATGGGTGTTCCGTGAATGGGCTCCTAACGCTACTGCAATTTATCTGGTAGGCGACTTCAATGGCTGGACCGAGAGCGAGCGTTATAGCGCTAAGTGTATTGACGAGGCTGGCAATTGGGAACTGAAACTCTCTGAGAAGGCTGTCAAGCATGGCGATCTGTTCAAGATGCATGTATATTGGGACGGCGGAATGGGCGAACGTATTCCGGCTTGGGCTACTCGTGTGGTTCAGGACGAGGCGACAAAGATATTCTCTGCACAGGTTTGGAATCCCGAACCTTATGAATGGAAGAAGACAAAGTTCAAGCTCAACAAGTCACCGCTGCTTATCTACGAGTGCCATATCGGAATGGCTCAGGATGCCGAAAAGGTTGGTACATACAATGAGTTCCGTGAGAATGTGTTGCCACGAATCAAGAAGGACGGATACAACTGTATTCAGATTATGGCAATTCAGGAACATCCGTATTACGGTTCGTTCGGATATCATGTGAGCAGCTTCTTTGCCGCTTCTTCACGTTTCGGTACTCCCGAGGAGCTGAAGGCTCTTATCGACCAGGCTCATAAGGACGGCATTGCCGTTATCATGGATATTGTACATTCACATGCTGTGAAGAACGAAATAGAGGGACTCGGCAATCTTGCCGGCGATCCAAACCAGTATTTCTATCCGGGCGAAAAGCATGAGCATCCGGCTTGGGACTCATTGTGCTTTGATTATGGCAAGGATGAGGTGATACACTTCCTGCTCTCTAACTGCAAGTATTGGCTTGAGGAATTCCATTTCGACGGATTCCGCTTCGATGGCGTTACATCTATGCTTTATTATAGCCATGGCCTTGGTGAGGCGTTCTGCAACTATGGCGATTATTTCAACGGACATCAGGACGACAATGCCATCTGCTATCTGACACTTGCCAACCTTCTTATACACGAGGTTAATCCTAATGCTATAACCATTGCTGAGGAGGTAAGCGGTATGCCGGGCCTTGCAGCCAAGTTTGCTGATGGCGGCTATGGCTTCGACTATCGTATGGCTATGAACATCCCTGATTATTGGATCAAGACAATCAAGGAACTCCCTGATGAGGCTTGGAAGCCAAGTTCTATATTCTGGGAGGTGACCAACCGTCGTTCAGACGAGCGTACCATAAGCTATTGCGAAAGTCACGACCAGGCTCTTGTGGGTGACAAGACCATAATCTTCCGCCTTATTGATGCCGATATGTACTGGCACTTCCGTAAAGGCGACGAGAACGACCGCGCCAATAGAGGTATTGCCCTGCATAAGATGATACGTCTCGTTACGGCATCTACCATCAATGGTGGCTATCTCAACTTTATGGGTAATGAGTTCGGCCATCCCGAATGGATTGACTTCCCGCGTGAGGGCAACGGATGGAGCTATAAGTATGCACGTCGCCAGTGGAATCTTGTAGACAACCCCGAACTCGACTATCACTATCTTGGCGATTTCGACAAGGCTATGCTCGCTACACTTAAGCTTGAGAAGAACATACAGAACAAGCCGGTAGTGGAGATATGGCACAACGATTCCGATCAGATTCTTGCTTATATGCGTGGCGATTTGGTATTCGTATTCAACTTCAGCCCTACACAGTCGTTTGTCGACTATGGATTCCTTGTTCCTACCGGATCGTACGATGTAGTATTGAATACCGATTCGAAGGACTTCGGAGGCAATGGTCTTGCTGATGATACGATTACGCATCTCACCAATTATGATCCGTTGTATATGAACGACCGTAAGGAATGGCTTAAACTTTATGTTCCCGCTCGTTCGGCTGTAGTATTAAAAAGAAATTAATGAATAGGGTAAAGTATAGTCAGGATACGTTGACACACGTGTTGTGTACATTTGTCTTCGCATTGTTCTCGTTTTTCTACCTGTACTACTATCAGGCAGATTTGATGACGATTATGCAGCACGTGTTGTCTGAAGGACAAACCCATTACAATCACTTTGTAGGAGCGGTACTAATAACAATAGTACTGCTCCTCATACAAGTGGGTGTTGTCCGTTTGTTTCAGCGCATGCGGTTGTCATGGGCTTTCACGTTCGTTCCCTCAGCATTGTTGCTTGCCATGATTACTGACGTGCGTCAGTCGGCTTCTGCCGCAAATGGTTTTATAGAGTTTGGTTGGGGAGGATATGTGTTGCCTTTGTGTCTTATTATGTTCTTTGTCGTTGTCTGGGGCTTGAATACCTCCGGTATTACCGATAAGTACAACCTTGACTTCAAGAATCCGACGCATAAGTTATGGGTCAACCTTACTGTCATATTGCTTTTGATGCTCTTCGTTTGTGGTTGGGGCAATTCTGACAGAGTGCTGCACGACCGTTTGCATGTTGAACAATGCTTGGCGGACAATGATGTTGATGAGGCTTTGCGCACTTTACAACTGCATTCTGATGCTGACGATAATCTTACTATGCTTACAGCTTATGCTCTTTCACGTAAAGGACAATTGCCTGAAAGACTGTTCGAGTTCCCATTGAAGGGAGGCTCTGCTTCTCTAATGCCAAATGGCAAGAACGTTGGCTTTGGATTGATTGCCGATACCACTTTCTACGCCTATCTTGGCAATGCCTATCTGCAACGTATGTCTACCATGCATTATCTTGACTACCAGCGCAGGCACATGCGCCTTAATCGTCGTACTGTCGATTATCAGTTGTGTGCTTATCTTATGGACAAGAAGCTGGATGCCTTTGCACGTAACATCACCAAGTATTATGAGGTGAACGACTCGGTACAGTTGCCCAAGCATTACAAGGAGGCTTTGATACTGTATACCCATTCTCATTCCAATCCTTGTATTGTTTATCATGACAATGTCTTGGATGCCGACTTTGAGGATATGCAGAAGTTGGAGAAGTCTATAGCTGATGCCCGTGAGCGACAGACGGCATTACGCGATACGTATGGCAATACATACTGGTATTATTATATGTATTAAATATAATAATGTGTACTATTAGTAATGTGTACTGATTGTACATAAACAAAACAAGCGGTTCGGAATCTGAATGATAATAATCATCCTGTTCTGAACCGCTTGTTTTTTATTATACCAAATATGTCAAGACTGTACTGTCGTTGACCTTATATACTAATGATTTGGTTTCTCCGCTCAAGGTGTTCTGGCAAATGATGTTGCCGTTGTCTATGCCGTTGCTTGTAATCTGCTCAATCTTGATGTCTTGTAGTGCCAGATGTTCGTCCGAATAGTATTTGTACATCGTTTCCTTGGCGCACCAGAACAATAGCAGGATACATGCCTTGTTAATTCGGGCATCGCTTGAGACATTAATCTTGCCGTAAAGAGTTTGGCTGTAGTCACGTTCGTCTGCACGCATAAACTTATCCTCAATCTTGCATATTCTGTCGCTAATATATTCTATGTCGACAGCTACACGGTTTCGTTTGGATAGTATTATACTTGCGTAGTTCTTCGTGTGACTGATGCCTATCTCCATATCGGACTGTCTGAGTATAGGTCTGCCCGAGTCTTCGTGGTCGATAATCCAACCGCCTCTACCGAGCATTTCGTTAAGTAACGCATATACCGCAGCTGTTTCTTTCTGACGATTGTTGCACATCGTCCTTGTTTGGTTGTACACATCAGGCGGACATACGTTATCTATGTGCGTACAAGCGTCAAACTGCCATGTTCCCAGCTGCGTATATTCGTCAATTCTCTCAATATATAATAGAGGCATAATTTATAATGGAGGCATTATTTCAAAGCTTGTAAAACCTGTATCTTTCAAGGAGATTACTTCTCCTGAGGGTCTTCCTTCTTCTTCTCGTGTATAGTTACTTTTATTCTGCTTATACGGCGTTCTTCAATACCTACGATTTCGAATGTGTAGTTCTTGAAGTCTATCTTCTCGTGAATGCTAAGGAAGTCGCCCTTAATCTCCAGCAGCAATCCGGCAAGCGTGTCGGCATCGCCTTCCACGTCAGCAAACTCCTCGTCGTTGATGTTCAGAGTCTTGCAGAAGTCGCTCAACAGAGTCTTGCCTTCGAATATATACGTGTTGTAGTTAAGCTTGCTGTACAGCTTGCTTTCCTCGTCATACTCGTCGTTGATTTCTCCAACAATCTCTTCGAGAATGTCTTCCAATGTGACGAGTCCGCTTGTGCCGCCAAACTCATCAACTACAATAGCGATGTGTATCTTATTCTCCTGGAATTCGCGCATCAGGTCGTCAATCTTCTTTGTCTCAGGCACAAAGTAGGGTGGGCGCATCAGGCTTTGCCAACGGAAGGTTGCAGGCTTAGACAGATGAGGCAACAAGTCTTTGATGTACAGTATGCCACGGATGTTGTCGCCATTCTCCTGATATACCGGAATGCGGCTGTAGTTGTTCTCGACAATACAGTTCAATACTTCTGTATAGTTCGACTTTATGTCCAGTCCCACGATGTCCTGACGGCTTGTCATCACCTCCTTGGCTGTTTCGTCGCCAAATCGTATGATACCCTTAAGCATGCTTTGTTCGTCCTTGATATCGTTCTTGTCGGTCAGTTCAAGGGCATGTTCCAGATCATCAACGCTCAATACGTGCTTCTCCCTCTGCACAACCTTCTCTGCAATAACACCACTACGCAGCAGTATGTTCTCTATAGGCCAGAACACCTTTCTGCATAAGCATACACCCTTTACGGCTTTTCTGCAGAAGTTGAGCGGATCCTGACGACTGTACACCTTAGGCATAATCTCGCCGAAGAGCAGAAGCAGGAAGGTCAACATTACGGTAAGCGACAGGAATTGCAGCCAATAAGCCTTCTCTCCGAAATGAACGATATTGCCGAATATATAGTTGCACAGCATGATTATCGTTACATTAACGAAGTTGTTGGTAATAAGGATTGTTGCCAGCGTGCGCTCGCTATCCTCACGCAACTTCAGGATGCTGTTGTCGCTCGATGATTTTTGTGCGTTCAGTTCAGCCAGGTCAGATGGCGACAGGCTGAAGAAAGCTATTTCCGAACCACTTGCAAATGCCGACATAGCCATAAGCATCATAGTCAGTAAAATGCAGATTATTACGCCAGTAGTAGGAGCAACGAGGTAAACGTCCGAGAGTGAATCGGAAATGAATTTTAAGTATGTTTCCACAATTGTTATGTATATTTAGAATGGTAACGTGTCGTTGTCCACGTCCTCTTTTATTTTAGTACGTGTGTTGTCTTGTGCTTGATTGTTCTGTACCGTTGTCGAAGCTTGCTTAGGCGTAAGCAATTCCATATTGTCGGCATATATTTCGGCTATGAATCTGCGTTGACCCTTCTTGTCGTCGTAGTATCTGTAGCGTATTCTGCCTTCAATATACAGTTTGTCGCCTTTGTGAACATATCTTTCAGCTATCTTTGCCAGCTCTCTCCACATTACTATATTATGCCAGTCGGTACGGTCGGGCACACGTGTGCCGTTAGGCAGCATATAGCCTCTTTCGGTTGTAGCCAAAGGAAATTGAGCTACAGCCTGGTCGGCATCATAATATTTCACATCGGGCTCTTTACCGACGTTTCCTATAAGCATTACTTTGTTCATAATAGTCAGATTTTGTTGTTATAGGATAAACCAAACATAGGATGCCGTGTATTAAGCGACATCCTATGACATGAGTAATCAGTATGTTTTATTTCCACATACCAAGATATTTGTAGTGGAAGTTCTTTCCTTTAGCCGAAGGGAATTGTGATCGGTTGTCCACACGGTCGCGCAGATGTTCTACGATGCGGTTGTAGCAGTCTTGTCCCGAATTGGCTTTGCATCTTACTACAAAGTGTGTATCGCGATATTCGTGCTTGCCGGTAGCAGGAATCAATACGACGCGCTTGAAGTCCAGTTCACCTTCATACCATCCCGGACGTTCTTCGTTAAGGCGTGAAGCCACAACCGAAGCCATATCATGCTTTTCGGCTGCCGCACTATTCTGTGGTACGGGATGCAGAGCCTTCTTCTGCTTGAAGTCAAGCATAGTGGCTGCCGTTGTCTTTATTATGATAAAGTAGACGCGCGGTCTGATCTTGTATCTTTTGGGATAGTAAACATCGCTGTTGGCGTATTCTCTTACATCAGCTTCAAGGTTTGCGTTCATTCCTATTTCCTGAATTGAGCGCAAGAAATCCAATGCATCGTCAACGTTAGTTACCAACGTCTCCTTGTCAAAATATCTTAAGTATAAGTTCATTGAATTCTGTTTTGTTCTTCAAAAAATACTGATTTAAAATCTTTTAAAAGAAGAGCGGCAAACGAGACTTGAACTCGCGACCCCAACCTTGGCAAGGTTGTGCTCTACCAACTGAGCTATTGCCGCA
>URDM01000006.1 GCA_900546575.1 uncultured Prevotella sp. | reverse complement strand
AAAACTCGTTGTACATCCACACAAGAACGTACAACGAGTTTTTTGTTATTTATATTGGGAGTTTTGACACGCCCTCCACTCAATCTACTGAAAATGAAGACTGAGTGGGTAGGGCAGGGATGCCATACCCTCCTACATTTGTTGCATTCAACCCATATAACTGACTTTTGATACACCTTCCAGAGTAATTTATCAGTAGCGGAGGCCAGTAATCTCTGCTACTGTTGTTTCTTCTACTGTTGTGTTTGCTTGCTCAGGCTACGGCGAGGACGCCATAGCCTCCTACAATTTATTTCTTAAATTTCAACTACTTCACCGTTTTCTTTATCACCTCCGCTATTTCCTCAGCATCGCGCTTGTCATTAAACAAGCGTTCGGCTATCTCCCGTCCGCGCTGCCCCATTCGTCGCGCCTCTTCGGGATGCGTAGCGATGTATTCTATGGCTCGCTGCCAACCCTCCACATCACCATATTCAACTGAAATGCCGCAACCCTCGCGGTCGAAATCTACGGGTATCTGCGGGTTTCGGCTGCATATAATGGGCTTGCCGAGGGCGAGAGCCTCAACCACTGTGGTCAGTCCGGCGGTGTAACGTGTCTTGTGACAGCATATCACCACACAGTCGGCATGAGCCACGTCTATTGCAATTTCGTAAGGCAACAGTCCGCAAATCTCCTTCACCTCGATGTTATCGGCAGGCTTACAGCGATGCACGGCGTCGAGATTGGGATTGGGCACGTTAGGGTCGGGATTGATGCCGATGAAGAGTCGCAGGCGTCGACGGGTGCGGTTGAACGCCTCGATAAGCGTAGGCTGGTCGCGTTGTTCCTTGCCCGTAGCTATGAATGTAAAGCTGTCGTTGGCAGGACTGACGGCTATCGAGTCGTAGAAGTCGAGGTCGGCACCCCAATGGCCCACAACCATGTGCGCAGGTCGGGCTTTGCGCGATAGCAATGAGTCGTCGTATAGCTTCTTCGAGAAGAATATCATGCGGTCAAGACCACGATAGAAGAGTCTGCCGCATAGTTCGCGCAGACGGCTTGCCGACTTCACCACGGGCTGATGGTGCCAAACCACGATGGGGCGGTGGTAAAGACCGATGGCTCGCAGCAGCACTATCAGCTCCAGTCCTTTGTAATGCGTAGCATAAATAGCGTCGAAATGTTCGCGACACGTCAGTATGCGCCACGCCGTATACAGCGCGGTGGCTATGCGCGAGCGGTCCTTACGAGGCGAGCGATGCCACACTACGTCGATGCCATGGTCGCCCAGATGGCATGCTCCGTACAGAAAATGCGACGGAAACTCGCCCTCGCTCATTCGCCCAAGGCAGTATTGTATGTTTTGGGTATGATAAAAGTAAACCTTCATTTTATTCTTTCTTTCCGTGTTTTTTTGCCCCATTGCCTACTGGCGCTGGGCAAGATAGCGGTAGTTGTATATCTGCATGAACGGATGCACCATGGCGCGCAGCAGAGCCACGGGGTCCTTCTCGCGAGTATAGAACAGCGTGTGGCGGTATTTTATGTAATAGCGCTCAATGCCCAGCAGTGCCGTCAGTCCGCGTCGACACTCATTGTGCAGCAATCGGATTCCGTCGGCAAAGATGCGGTTGTCGGCTGTAGGCATACTGCCCGGAGCCTCGCAATGGGCTGTCATCGACTTGCGCCACACCCACTCCAGGAAGTCGCGTCGTGCGGCAAAGTGGGCGTTCATCCAGGGCTTCACACGCCGGTAGTTGCACACGCCATACCATATCATATACAGAGCGTTGTCGGCACGGCGCACACGATGATGGTCTACGCGCACATAAGTGGCAGCCTGCTCATATCGGCGCTGCTTCACCAGCAGGCGGTCTATCAGCACAATGCTGTCCAATGCGGCAGCGGCTGTGGCTGTCATCACGTCGTAGCACGTGCGGCGGTAAATCTCGGGCAGTTCCTGTTCGGTAGGAATCACGTCGAGCAGTTGTCGGCGCAGCATCTGGCAGTGGCCCATCATCGAGGCGTAGAACAGACGTATGAGGTTGCAGTTGGGCGTGCGGCGGTCGAAACGTATCTCGGCTCCCGAGTCGGAGAAAGGCTCCGAACGGCACACGCACATCATGCGCGAGCCTATAGCGTCGCGCTGCTCCTCCAGTTTGGTAGGCATCCAGATGTCGTCCTGGTCGCTCACGGCAATCAGTTCGCCCTCCGCCCGCCGCATGGCAGAGAAGAAGTTGGCGTTGATGCCCATCTGTGCCGTGTTCTGAACGATGCGCATCGCCACGCCCTCGGGCGCACGGTCGGCATACTCGCGCAGCACCTCCATGGTGTCGTCGGTGCTGCAATCGTCCTGCACTACTATCTCGCCGGGCAGCAACGTCTGTGCGAATATCGAGTCGAGCTGTTCGCGCAGATGGCGTGACGCACCGTTGTAGGTGCACATTACTACTGATATGGTCTTGTCCTGTTTCATAAACATCTGCAAAGGTACAGCAAATTATCCGAAACAAATAATCGACTTGCCTACATATTAATATATATGTTGCTAAATTACAGCAAAACATCCTATCGGCTAACCTTATTGTTCGCAAAAAATGTGAGATTACGGAACAGTACAATCCATTTAACATTTATTGCATGCGCCGTTACGATTACTATTGCTAATTTTACTGGCTGAATCAAGTTTTTTGAATAAACCACACATCGTAATATCCGGATAAGTATGACAAAGGAGTATATCACCACCCCACCCTCACCGTCTTCCGTAGGTCTCGTTCTTGAAGGAGGAGGCTTAAGGGCAATGTTCACAAGCGGCGTACTTGACGTATTCATGCAGAACGGCATCAAGCTCGATGCCGCAGTAGGCGTTTCGGCTGGCGTGTTGTTCGGCTGCAACTACAAGTCGAACCAGCCTGGCAGAGCATTGAGATACAATATCAGATTCAAGGACAATCCGGAGTATATGAGCTGGAGGTCGCTGTTGCGCACCGGCAATTATGTCAACGAGCATTTCTCCTACCATCTGCTGCCGCACGAGTACGACCCGATGGACTTTCAGGCTTACCGTGAGAACCCCATGAGGTTCTATGCCGTGTGTACTGACATAGACGAGGGTCGGCCCGTATATCACGAGATAGACGACGCCGACGGAATAGGACTCAGATGGATGCAGGCTTCTGCCTCAATGCCGGTGTTTGCGCGTCCGGTAGAGATTGAGGGGCGCCACTATCTTGACGGAGGTATAACCGACAGCATCCCCCTGAAGTTCATTCAACAGAAAGGTTACCGAAAGAATGTGGTGATACTGACACAGCCAGCCGACTACTACAAGAAGAAGGCGCACGTAGGACTGGCTATGAAGATGTTTCTGAAGAAATATCCGAAGGTGGCTGAACTGATGTCAATACGACACGTCATGTACAACGAACAGCTGGATTATATACGCTCCGAACAGCAGAAGGGCGACATCTTCCTTATCTGTCCCGACGAGAAACTGGACATCGGCCGACTTAGCCTGAAGGAAGACAAGATGAGGAGAGTGTACGAAACAGGAGTGGAAAAAGCCTTGTCGCTGCTTCCACAACTAAAGGAATTCATTGAGCGCTAAACGCCTGACATTCAACATTATATACATTCAGCATTCAACACCCTACACATTCAACACTCAACATTCAACACTCAACATTTAAAAAAGGACTCCTTTTGCACTCCAAATGTAGTCCTTTTCCTGACTTCGTCATCGTGTCACCCAAAAATCTTCGTCAAAGAGTTTGGCGATTTTCTGATGCCTTGCCATCAGCATTGTTTGGGTATAAACCTCCTTGTTCAAAGGTAGCTTAATTTGTATGGTTGTGATTGTCTTAGCCAATGCAAGCACCTTGTCTACGCTCATTTTAATCTCTGAGACTTTCAGCATGCGCTCCAATTCCTTGTATACTTTCAAAGCCACAAAGCAGATGCATATATGAGCCTCGATGCGTTTGCGTGTAAAGTGAAACATGGGTCGTATCTCTATCTTTGATTTGGCTATACGGAAAGCCCGTTCTACGTGCCAAAGGTTGTGATATGCTGTGTATACATCCTGTATTGGTATATCCGTATTGGTGAGATATCCTTTTAGGCCGTCCCATTTGGAGTCATCAGCTACACGATCATAATTGATGGCGACTTTCACCTCACCATCCATGGATAAAAACTTATTGTAACCTCTTTTGTTGATATTGCCTTTAGTGAGCGCACCATGCTTGTATGCCTTTTCCAACCTGCGTATTCCCTTCTCTCGGTTATAGGCATCTTTCTTTGCACGGTCATCTGTATAGCCGACCAAGAGCCGACGGCCGCCTCCTTTGTCATATTCAACCATCTGGCAGTCGCGCTTGGGCTGTTCCAGTATCCAGTTCTTGACTTCCTGACTTTCATTCTTTATCTTCGCACCTATTATATACTTGTAGCCGTGAGCCTCAAGTTCCGCAATATTTGCATTGTTCATAAGACCGGAGTCAGCCACCACAACGAAATTTTCCAAACCGTATTTGCTTACAAACTCGTTTATCGTCGGCAGCATCGTGTGGCCTTCATATTTGTTGCCCTCATGGATGCAATAGGCAAGCGGATAGCCGCCAAGGCTAACAAGCAGGCCGAGTATGATCTGAGGATTACTGTGACGTCCCTCCTTTGAGAAGCCTGTCTTGCGCAAGTCGTCCTCATAATCCGCTTCAAAGTAAAGTGTGGTGACATCATAGAACAACACACCGATATTTCCACCGAACAGTTTTGCAGTATGGCGCACGCTGATGTCCTGTACGATTTCGTGCTGATGGTCGCTAAGCTTGTCAAGATAGCGGTAGATTTTTGAGAGATCCACATCTTCGTCAAAGTGGTTTTTCAAATATTCCACCGTAGCAGCCTTGCTCGTTGGATATGCTAAACGAGCCTTTACAAGCTTGCGGAACACATCATCGTCAATACGATTGAAACCAATCCTGTCAAACGTTCTGTCCAATATCAGGTCGCATCCGTTGAGAAGAATATTGCTGACATTGGACAGAACGCGACGGACTTCTTCTCGCTCACGGTCACAAGCCTCACGTTCTTCACCATACAAATCGAGTTGGGGATGACGGCGGGACTCTTCCTTAGAAATCCATTCTTTTGCTTCATAGACAAGATTTTCGACCTCATCTTCATTATATGCAACACCAATTGTGGCAAGTTCCTTCATCTTGCCACCGATTTTCTCAACAACAATAACTCCGATATTGCCAGATGAATATTTCTTTTTACGGACAAACATAGTTAAAATACATTTCGTGTCACCTAATATTAGGTGACACGAAAATACAAAATATTGTTTATCAACCAGTTATGAAATACGTATTTTTTGAGTGACGAAGTCAGGAGCTGGATTATATACGCTCCGAACAGCAGAAGGGCGACATCTTCCTTATCTGTCCCGACGAGAAACTGGACATCGGCCGACTTAGCCTGAAGGAAGACAAGATGAGGAGAGTGTACGAAACAGGAGTGGAAAAAGCCTTGTCGCTGCTTCCACAACTAAAGGAATTCATTGAGCGCTAAACGCCTGACATTCAACATTATATACATTCAGCATTCAACACCCTACACATTCAACACTCAACATTCAACACTCAACATTTAAAAAAGGACTCCTTTTGCACTCCAAATGTAGTCCTTTTGCACTCTAAAAGGACCCCTTTTACACACCAAAAGGACCCCTTTTGCAAGCCAAAAGGAGTCCTTTTGTTTTTTAGCAGAAATATACCTCTATTTCAACTTATGCACAAGATGCCGCATGGCGTGTCCGCCCCACGTTGCATCGTTGCAATATTCAAATCCCAACGAGGTGTACAGACGCTCGGCAGAAGGGTTGCCCTTGTCAACGAGCAGAGCAGCAGGCAGTCCGAGACTGGCAGCATGACTGATAAAACGGTTGAGCAGTTGCGAGGCAATGCCGCGCTTGCGATAGTGCGGATATACGGCGAGCGAGTCGAGATAGAATTCGCCCTCGGCAGTCTCGTCGTCCATATTCGAGTAGTCCATTTGCCAGTCAGCCATGGCAGCCTCCTGGAATCGGCAGCGCAGACGGTGCAGATCCTTGCCGTCATATCCCACAATGGCACCTGCTACGGGTGCGTGCTCCAGGTCGTCTGGACTGGCCTCATCATCGACAGCCACAAAGGCGTTGCGCCAACTGTACTGCGAGTCGTCCATAAGCACGAGTCGGAGCATTGTGTTGTGGAAATCTTCGAGCGTGTGCCCGGGCCCTACAAGAAACTGGCAACAATCGTCGGTCATAGCTGTAATGATGAGCCGCGCGATGTCGGCGGCATGCGTTGGATTGGCTGGTAGAATCTTCATACGTTCAATACTTTACAATAGATTTATATTTGATGATTTGATTGATGACTAATAGTGTTCGAGTATCTTCTTTATCTTGTCGGCACGCGACTTCTTCTTCGACGGAAACATCAGCGAGAACACGCCGAGCATGTCAAAACCCTTGCGGGCCTGCTCGTTGAGCTTGGCGTTCTCCTTGACCGAGCGCAGCGCCTTCTGCATGTCGAAGCCCAGCTTCGGGGCTGTGACGTCTACATTGTCGAGCACCACTTCCTGCGGAATGAGCATGACGGTGTCGCGTGCCAGGTCGGCAATGCCTACACGGCGCTGCATATAATTCTTAGCCGACACGGTGGCACTGCGCGATGCCCGCTCCAGAGTGACGACCCCCTTGTGATTGCTTACGGCACGTTCGCCCGCATCTGTCGACACGATTGCACCCGTAAGGGGCAGCCGTGTGTCCATGTCGGCAATGACAATGTGATGCTGTGCACGTACCGACGCTGTGCATATGTAAAGCACAAGTGCCAAAAACAATCTCTTCATGAGCACAAAGATATGAAAAAGGATGCGCTGCCCAAAATCATTTACCGTTTGTTAATACCATTTTTTGATTGTTTTGAATATGTTACAAAGCGTAAAAACAAGTTTTTCCGCTGAAAGTCTTGTTTATATGGATTTAAATGTCTAACTTTGCAAAACATCCACAGACTATACATACGGAGTGCAGCCAAATACTAACACCATCAGGCAGGCACTGCTAAAGTCAAGATATTAACTTTAGAGCAAAAGGAAAATGAGAATTCCGACAGCAGGACAAATGTCGGAATTCTTGTTTTTTTTATTGCCTTTCGAAAAAACAAAATAATAATTTAATCAAATTTTTCAATTATGGCTTACATGTCACAAGAAGGTTACGACAAGCTCGTAGCCGAACTAAAACAGCTCGAAACAGTAGAGCGCCCAAAGGCATCGGCCGCCATCGCAGAGGCACGCGACAAAGGCGACCTTAGCGAAAATGCAGAGTATGATGCCGCCAAGGAGGCTCAGGCTCATCTTGAGGAGAAGATCAATCGCATCAAGGTGGCCATCTCTGAGGCCAAGATTATAGATCCGTCGCGTCTGAGCACCGATTCTGTACAGATTCTCTCAAAGGTGGAGATGACCAATCTGGCAAACAAGGCTAAGATGGCCTACACCATCGTGAGCGAGAGCGAGGCCAATCTGCGCGAGGGCAAGATCTCTATCACAACCCCAATCGCACAGGGACTGCTCAACCATAAGGTGGGCGACGAGGTGGAAATCAAGATTCCACGCGGCACAATACACTTGCGTATCGACAAAATCACAGTGGAATAAAAGTCGCAGAGGGTGGCTTCTACGCTGCTGAAAGTGGCTTCTACACTGCCAGGAGCGGTATCAATCACCGCTTGGAATACTCATTAAAACTTTAAAGATATGGATATTTTCTCAAAAATCGCAGCTGGCGAGATACCCAGCTACAAGTGCGCCGAGAACGACAAGTTCTATGCTTTTCTCGACATCAACCCATTGGTGAAGGGTCATACCCTCGTAATTCCGCGCCGCGAAGTAGACTATATCTTCGACATGGACGACGACGAGATAGCCGAATACCAGGTTTTCGCCAAGAAAGTGGCTGTGGCTATCAAGCGCGCATTCCCATGCATCAAGGTTGGCCAGGCGGTGCTCGGACTGGAAGTGCCACACGCCCACATCCACCTCATCCCTATGCAGTCGGAGAAGGACATGCTGTTCAGCAATCCCAAGCTTAAGCTTGAGGCTGAGGAGATGCAGGAGATTGCGGACAAGATATACGCAGAGTTTGTGAAAGAGTAAAGAATAAAACAGAAGCCCTACCACAACAGAAGCCCTACCCCAAACAAAAGCCCCACCCCCGGCCCCTCCCCCGCAGGGAGGGGAGCGGTATGATTTACTTGCTTATAAATTTAGCGCTTAGTTTATACTAACGTTAAAAGCAAATAGTACATATCACTCCCCTCCCTGCGGGGGAGGGGCCGGGGGTGGGGCTTTTATGTTTTTATCTATTAAATATACCCCTCCCCTTTCTTCATTTGTATCTCGTTGGTCAGCCGTCGCACGTTCGACGACGAGTCTTCCTTACGACATACGAGCAGAACATTGCCCTCTTCGGCAATGATGCAGTTGTCAATGCCACTCACTACAGCCAGTCGGCCGTCCGAAAGCTTTATGACGTTGCCTCGGGCATTGTCGAGCACCACGTCAGTATTTATCACAACATTATCGCCTTCGCCCTTGTGCATCGCCTCGTATATGCCGTGCCATGTGCCGAGATCGGCCCATCCGAAGTCGCAATGCATCACACATACACCATCAGTCTTCTCAAGTATGCCCGAATCGAGCGACACATTGGGATACGAAGGGAAGTTGTCGTGGACGAAGCGGTTCTCCTCTTCGAAGTCGAAGACGGGATGTGTGTCGTCATAATTGCGCAGCACTACGGGCAACAAAGTACGGAAGCAGTCAGCCAAGCAGTTTGCGTTGGCTATGAACATGCCCGTGTTCCACAGAAATTCACCACTATCCATGAATATTTTGGCAAAGTCGCGCTCGGGTTTCTCCGTAAACGACTGCACGCTGAACACACCGTCACACTCGGTTTCGCCCATTTGGATGTATCCATAGCCTGGTTCCGGACGCGAAGGCTTCACTCCCATGGCAAGCACACGTTTGTGCTCAGCCACAAAACAGAATGCACGGTCCACGCACTCCTTAAACTGTTCGTCGCCGATGATGGTAAGGTCGCTTGGCGTTACAATGATATTGGCTTCAGGATTGATGTGAACGATGCGGTGAGTAGCCCACGCCATACTCGGAGCTGTGCCGCGATGGATAGGTTCGGCAAGCATTCGGCTTTCATCAAGTTGAGGCAACTGCTCGCGCACAAGGTCGGCATACTCTTCATTAGTATTAACAAAGATGTTCTCCGGTGGCAATATGCGCGCAAAACGATCGTAAGTCTGCTGCAGCGCCGTGCGCCCCGTGCCGAAGAAATCGACAAATTGCTTGGGACGTTCTTCGCGCGAACACGGCCACAAACGGCGGCCCTTGCCTCCGGCAAGTATGACACAATAGTTATTTTCTGTTTCTTTCATGTCATTATTTTTAATTTAGGTATATTGTCATGATTTATCCCGAAAGAGATTATTTAGTGCATACGAAGTTACGAATATTAAACGAGAGCGCCAAGTTGGACACATCATTTTAAAATGAAATTATCCTAAATGAACAATTATTAGGAAAAAATTTTGCAGAACAAAAAAAATATACTACCTTTGCACACGCAAAAACGCCAATGCCCAGATGGCGGAATCGGTAGACGCGCTGGTCTCAAACACCAGTGGGGCAACCCATCCCGGTTCGAGCCCGGGTCTGGGTACACAGAACGACTGACACTTTCGAGTGTCAGTCGTTTTTTTGTTTTAAAAGTTTGATTATTCTGATTTATTGGCGTATCTTTGCCATAAAGCTATAAATATTATATTTATGAGACAGTCAGAAGAACGATATATCAGTTTATTGACGGATTTTGGCTTTAAGCGTATATTCGGCACAGACCTCAACAAGGAGTTGCTTATAAACTTTCTCAACTCTCTCTTCGATGGAGAAGAAGTAATAAAGGATGTAAAGTATCTCAACAGTGAGAATGTGGGCGACGTATATACAGAGCGCAAGGCCATCTTCGATGTATACTGCGAAAACGAACAAGGAGAAAAATTCATTGTGGAAATGCAGAACGCCTATCAAGCGTTCTTTAAAGACCGTTCGCTTTTTTACTCAACATTCCCCATCAGAGAGCAGGCTCCTAAAGGCTCTGATTGGGACTTTTGCCTAAAGAAAGTGTATGTTGTTGCCTTGTTGAATTTCAAAATGAGCTACGAAGCTTTCGACAGTTCTGACACCATTCACACTATAGCCTTAATGGACACAAAAACGAATAAGGTGTTCAATGCTAAGTTGATGTTTAAGTATGTCGAAGTTGGACGATTCGACAAAACCGACGATGAGTTGACTTCATTGTCGGACAAATGGATGTACGTTCTCAAAAATTTATCACGACTTGATAATCGCCCAGATGCTTTACGCGAGAAAATATTCACAAAACTGTTTGATGCAGCTGCTATAGCTCGCTTCTCGCCGACGGAATTACGTGAATATGAGGACAGTTTAAAAGCGTATCGCGATATTAAAAACTCACTAGATACAGCAGAGGCAAAAGGAAGGGCTGAAGGAAGAGCCGAGGGAATCAATCTTGCAAACTTGGCAACGGCTCAGCGCATGATATCTGACGGAGTAGACATAGAGCTTGTAATAAAATATACGGGATTGACTAAAGAACAAATTCAGGATACAATAAATAATTAGCCCATTCATATAAAGGATACAAAAATATGGCTCAAAACGAAACTTATGTAATAAAGCAATACCCCGACCTCATGGCGGGCAAGAAGATTATGTATGTACACGGATTCGCCTCGTCGGCACAATCGGGCACTGTGACTATGCTGCGCACGCTTATGCCTGAAGCAACTATTGTTGCACGCGACATCCATTTGCATCCCGAAGAGGGCATACAGATGCTTCGCCAAATGTGCGAAGAGGAACAGCCCGACCTCATTATTGGCACGTCGATGGGCGGAATGTACACCGAAATGCTTAAAGGATACGACCGTATATTGGTCAACCCGGCATTTGAGATGGGCGAAACCATGTCGAAATTCACGGGCAAGCAGGTGTTTCAGAATCCTCGCCAGGACGGAGTTCAGGAGTTTATCGTCACAAAAGGCCTGATAAAGGAATACCAGGAGATGACCACACATTGCTTTGCTGACATATCAGACGAGGAACGCGGGCGTGTAATAGGACTTTTCGGCGACGAGGATCCGATTGTGCATACGTTCGGATTGTTCAGCGAACACTACCCCACCGCCATACATTTCCATGGCGAGCATCGACTGACCGACAAGGTGGCAATGCACTATCTCATACCTATAATAAGATATATGGACGACCGTCAGGAAGGACGTGAGCGCCCGGTGGTGTATATCGACATCGAGACATTGCGCGACGGCTACGGCAAGGCGACCGCTTCGATGCACAAGGCTTATGAAAGGATTATTGAGAATTATAATGTTTATGTGCTGGCTCCATCATGCACAAACAATCCGTCGGCAATGACCGACGACATAGCGTGGGTAGAACAGTATCTGAGTGCGCCGGCTTGGGGACGCGTAATATTCTCAAACGCACGCCAACTGCAATATGGCGACTATCTCATTGCACCCGCTCCGCAACCAGAATTCATGGGTACGGTAATAGAATGGGGCAGCGATGAGTTTAAGACGTGGGAA
The DNA here is from genome assembly GCA_900546575.1 of uncultured Prevotella sp. Lineage (GTDB taxonomy): Bacteria > Bacteroidota > Bacteroidia > Bacteroidales > Bacteroidaceae > Prevotella. The sequence goes on along the minus strand of URDM01000006.1, from coordinate 49,115 downwards.
GAAATAATCGTGTTCTTCGACCGTTTGGGAGGCCAATAGGATTTATAAAAAAGTTGAGAGTTGAGAATTTAGAGTTGAGAGTTATGATATGTATAGCTCCGACAAATGCTAATCGTCGGTAATCATAACTCTCAACTTTCAACTCTCAACTCTCAACTATAAAAAGACTATTACTTTGAGCGGAACTTCTCAGCCTGCTGTTGTATCAGCGCCATATCGTTGAAGTAGTCAATCTGCATTGCTTTGCGCACCTCGTCCATTGTCTGTGCGGCAGTCTCGCGAGCCGCCTCGGTGCCCTTACGCAGAATGTTGAATATCTCGGGAATGTCCTGCTCCAATTCATGACGACGCACACGCATCGGCTCAAGAGTCTTGTTGAGCACATTGTTAAGGAACTTCTTGCATGTGCCGTCGCCTATACCGCCACGCACATAGTGCTCCTTGAGTTCGTCGAGGGTCTTGTATTCGGGCCAGAACTCGGCGAAATCGTCGGGTGTACTGAACGCTTCAAGGTATGTGAATACGGCATTGCCCTCAAGATTTCCAGGTTCGTCCATGCTCATACGAGGCGCTCCGTTCGACATCTTCTTCACCTTCTTCCATACGTCGGCAGCCGAATCGCTGAGATAAATACAGTTGCCGAGCGACTTCGACATCTTCTCCTTGCCGTCAGTTCCGGGCAAACGACGTGCCGTAGCATTCTCCGGCAGCATGATTTCCGGCTCTACAAGCACCTCGCTATAAGTCTGGTTGAAGCGGCGAACAAGCTCGCGTGTCACCTCAATCATTGGTTCCTGGTCCTCGCCGGCAGGCACTGTAGTGGCCTTGAAGAGTGTAATGTCGGCAGCCTGGCTTACCGGATAGCAGAAGAAACCAAGCGGAATGTTGGCTTCAAAGTTGCGCATCTTTATCTCAGTCTTCACAGTCGGGTTGCGCTGTACGCGTGAAACGGTGATGAGATTCATAAGATATGTAGTCAGTTCGGCAAGTTCCGGTATCTGGCTCTGTATGAACAGCGTGCATTTGGTTGGGTCGAGACCAGCCGAAAGATAGTCGAGAGCCACCTCAATGATGTTCTGGCGTATCTTCTCTGGATTGTCGGCATTGTCGGTCAGAGCCTGAACATCGGCCATGAACACAAACATTCGGTCGAAGTCGCCTGCGTTCTGCAGCTCGACACGGCGGCGCAATGAGCCAACATAGTGGCCCAAATGTAATTTACCGGTAGGACGGTCGCCTGTAAGAATTACTTTTCCCATATATTGATGTTTTTATTATTTCGTATCGATATTATTCCCGTTGCTTTCAAAAATATTGATACAAAGTTACACTATTATTTCCGAATGTCTTGTCTATATGCCCGAAAAATGCTAATTTTGAGAAATTTATGACTCAAACACTACCCTTGCAGGTTGTTATAATTGTCATTATTATAAAAAGCATGTACCATATCTGTACATGCGATACACCTATTTTTTAACTAAAACGAAGCAAATGGAATACGCAGACATACACATAGACGACATCATTCTGCGCCTGTTCAACGGCACAGCGTCGCCCGACGACATTGCCACTCTGTCGCGTTGGATGGAAAAGGATGCCGCCAACCGACAGTATTTCGAGCAGCAACAGCGCGAATGGAACGCTGACGGCGGTGGCGACATAGCCTCAACATTCGACTACGAAGCTGCCTTCGGACGTTTCGAACGCCATATTGCGCAAGACAAAGACGCGCCTACAGCAGACGAATACGATGCCGACGAAACTACTCCGCACCGCTTATGGAGCATCAACCACGCATGGTTGCGCCTGCAACTACGCGTAGTAGCAAGCGTGGCAGCCGTTGCGCTCATCGTGATTGGCACCTGGCTGAGCTACAACCGCTACACCAAGCAATACGCCGACCGCTTTGCCAACATGGTCAATGTAGAGGCTCCGGCAGGCTCGCGAGCCAAGGTGATGCTGCCCGACGGCACTGCCGTGTGGCTCAACGCAGGTTCGCAGCTGAGCTATTCGCAAGGTTTCGGCATCACCGACCGCAACGTACGCATCAACGGCGAGGGATATTTCGAGGTGGGCAAGGGTTCGGACATGCCCATGTCGGTGTGCAGCAGCAACATGTGCGTGCGTGATATTGGCACCAAGTTCAACTTCCGCGACTATCCGGAAGAGCCTACTGCCGAAGTGACGTTGTGCGAAGGCGAGGTAGGAGTAACCTCGGTGAAGTTCCCCAAGCACGAAGTGGTGATTCATCCCGAACAGATGACGCTGCTCGACAAGCGCACCGGACGCATAACGGCTACCAGTTGCTACTCTGCCGACAAGCGTCTGTGGACATCGGGCGAGCTTGTCATGGACGAAATGACGATACATCAGATCATCACAGCCATCGAGAGGGCATACAAGGTGAGCGTTGTCATCGAGTCAGAACGCGTCAAGCATCTGCAGCTTTGCGGTACGCTCAATCTCGACCGCGAGAATCTTGACGAGATATTGCAAGTCATAGCAACAGCCGGAGGCATAAGCTATAAGGTGAAAAACAAAACGGTGTACCTCAAATAAGAGGCACACCGTTTTTTTATGTCCGTTTGTTTACGTTTGGTCTACACTATTAGTTGCTGCCCTCAGGAGCCTTGTCGATGAGGTCCATGAACTGGTCGAGCTTCGGAGTGATGATGATCTGGGTGCGGCGGTTGCGCTGCTTGCCCACCTCAGTAGAGTTGCTTGTCACCGGATTATACTCGCCACGGCCACCTGCTGTAAGACGCTTCGGGTCTACGCCATACTGGTTCTGCAGAGCCTGCACAACGCTTGATGCACGCAAAGCAGAGAGATCCCAGTTGTTGCGGATGTTCTTCATCGAAGCTGCATTGGTGTTAACGGGTACGTTGTCGGTGTTACCCTCGATGAGAACCTCGTAGTCCTTGTAGTCGGTGATAATCTTTGCAATCTTGCTGAGAGTCTCGGCAGCACGGTCGTTGATTTCGTACGAACCGCTCTTGTAGAGCATATTGTCGGCAAGCGAGATGTATACTACGCCCTTGAGCACCTGCACGTCAACCTCCTTCATCTCCTCCTTGCTGAGCGAGCGTGTCAGGTTGTTGGTGAGAACCATGTTGAGCGAATCGCTCTTCGACTTCACCTCAACCAAGTGGCGGATATACTGGTTCGACTCATTGATCTGGTCGACGAGCTTCGAGATGTTCACGTTGTTGGCGTTGGCATTGTTCAAGCTCTTGTCGAGCGACTGCTGCAGCGACTGATAAGCCTGCTTGGCCTGCTTGAGCTGTTCCTGCTGCTGTGCCAACTGCTCTTCGAGCGAAGACACACGAGCCTTAGATGCTGCAAGCGACTCCTTTGCATCCTGATAGTTGCTGGTGAGTTCCTTGTTCTCCAGACGGCAGTTTTCCAAATCCTTCTTGCTTGCACAGCTTGCCATTGTCAGCAAGCCTGCCATCATTGCAATTGCAAATACGTTTCCTTTCTTCATATTCATAATTGTTGTTTAATTAGCGTTGTTACACATTATATATTATATAAGGGCATCAAGCTGATGCTTTCAGCCGATACTTGGTTGCAAAGTTAAAGCTAAACTTCATCAAACCTATCTATTTGACGTTATAATAACTAAAATGTTGAATGTCTTTAATTTAATTTAACTTGCAATACTATTATTTGCTCATTTCGTGCAGATTGAGTATTTTTGCAGAAACAAATCGTAAATCTAAATCAACTTTTACATATGAATCATTTCAAGCATTTAGCCATTGCGGCATTGCTGGCGCTTTCGGCAGGCAGTGTTACAGCCAAAGACAACGTTGACTACGTTGATCCGTTCATCGGAACTACCAACTTCAGCATCTGCAATCCTGGCGCAATACGCCCCCACGGACTCATGTCAGTGGTGCCGTTCAACGTCATGGGTTCCGACCTTAATCAGCAAGACAAGGACTCGCGCTGGTGGTCGGCGGTATATGAGTACAACAACAAGTATTTCACGGGCTTCGCACACGTGACGCTCAGCGGCGTGGGATGTCCCGAAATGGGCACACTTCTGACAATGCCTACCTCGGGAGAGCTTAACGTCGACTACCGAAGCTACGGCTCGGAGTATAAGGACGAGACCGCACGACCGGGCTACTACAGCAACGTTCTGACCAAATACGGCATCAAGTGTGAGGTGGCGGCTACCATGCGCTCGTCAATCGAACGCTATACCTTCCCCGGAGGAAAGTCGAATCTGCTATTCAACTTAGGCAACGGACTGACAAACGAAATCGGTGCGTCGCTGCGACGTGTAAGCGATACAGAGTTTGAGGGCACCCGTCTGCTCGGCACGTTCTGCTACAATCCGCAAGCCGTGTTCCCCATGTACTTCGTAGTGCGCGTCAACAAGAAGCCGGCAGCATTCGGTATGTGGAAGAAACAGCCCGACCTGCACAACGCCCAGGCCCAGTGGGACACCTATCAGGGCAAATACAAGCTCTATCCGGGCTACGGCCGCGACATGGCGGGCAACGACATAGGCTACTACATGACCTACAACCTCGCCAAGGGCGAGCAGGTTGAAGTGCAGGTGGGCGTAAGCTTCGTGTCAATTGAAGGCGCACGCGCCAATCTTAATGCCGAACAGCAGGGCTTCAACTTCGATAAGACCGTGTCAGACACACGCGCCGAGTGGGCCAACACGCTCAACCGCATAAGCGTTGAGGGCGGAACCGACGACCAGCGACGTGTATTGTACACCGCTCTGTATCACTCGCAGATTCACCCGACGGTGCTTCAGGACGTTGACGGAAAATATCCGAAGATGGAGAGCAACGAAAACGGTCACACCAACGGCAACCGCTACACCATATATTCGCTCTGGGACACCTACCGCAACCTCTCGCAGCTCGAGACTTTGCTCTATCCTGACAAGCAGGTGGACATGATCAACTCGATGATAGACATGTATCGCGAGTGGGGATGGATGCCAAAATGGGAGCTGTTCGGCCGCGAGACATGGACAATGGAGGGCGACCCATCTATACCCTACATTGCCGACGCTTACATGCGAGGCCTGCGTGGATTTGACATCAATACCGCCTACAAGGCGTTCCGCACATCGGCAACCCTACCGGGCAAGGTCAACAAGATGCGCCCCGACATCGATCCGTACATCGAGAAGGGCTATGTTCCGCTTGGATTCTACGCTGCCGACATGTCGGGCGACAACTCCGTGTCGCACGCTCTGGAATATTATCTTGCCGACAACGCTCTGTCGATACTCGCCAAGGAGCTTGGCCACAACAGCGATGCCAAGCTTTTCCGCCAGCGCGCACTCGGATACAAGCACTACTACTCGAAGGAGAGCGGCACGCTGCGCCCGATACAGAAGGACGGATCGTTCCTCACACCGTTCAATCCCGAAGCAGGAGCCAACTTCGAGAACTGCCCCGGATTCCACGAGGGATCGGCATGGAACTACACTTTCTATGCTCCGCACGACGTAACGGGTATGGCTAAGTTGATGGGCGGACAACGCAAGTTTGTCGACAAGCTGCAGATGGTGTTCGACAAGGGTCTGTACGATCCAGCCAACGAGCCTGACATTGCCTATCCGTATCTGTTCTCTTACTTCAAGGGCGACGAATGGCGCACACAGAAGACCGTAAGCGAACTGCTCAAGAAGTACTACACGACACGTCCCGACGGCATTCCGGGCAACGAAGACACCGGAACTATGTCGGCTTGGGCCATATTCTCGATGATAGGCTTATATCCCGACAACCCCGGCGACCCGTCGTACACACTCACCACACCCGCATTCGACAAGGTGACGCTGCATCTCGACCCCAAGTTCTACCCCAACGGTGACATAACTATCGAGACCGACCGCACATCGCCGTCGCAGCAGTACATCAAATCGATAACAATCGGTGGAAAGAAACTCAACGGTTTCCGTATCGCTCACCGCCAGCTGATGGAAGGAAAGACCCTGAAAATGCAACTGAAGTAATATCACTTAATATTACAAGCTAACAATATGCAAATGGCACGAACAAGGAACAACATCCTGGTTCGTGCCATTTGCATTTATGAATTCTTTACTAAATCCGTAAAATCAGACCAACTTTCTACTTTAAAACCTCTAATATCTCTTACAGATTTCTTAAACCAATCAATCTTTGACAATTGCATTACAGTCTTAACAATAGCTGTCAAATCATCTGCCTTTGTCAAATAGGTGCTTCCTTGCACCCATTCAAATCCATTAGCAGTCAAAAGTTCCTTTATTTCAAAATAAGCCTTGTTGTATGGCTCACCATAATACTTCTGCAGGTCAGAAATGACCATATCAAAACTTAGGGCGTACATAGTTGAAATTATGCTGGTTTGAACATGTCCTGATAACCGAAGAAGATATCCCCATCATCGGTCTTAGCGGAAACAACCACTCCGACAAAGGAATTCTGTTCGACCTTTATAACCTCACCGTTCTCCCAATCTGACTTATGTGTCAAATCCGGAGACACTAAAACTTTATCACCTATTTTCATATTAAATCTTAACTTGTTTGTTTTGCAAAAATAACAAAAATGCTGAAATTGCCCTAACTTTATGTGTTAATTATGCCTTATCCCACACTCCGTTTTCTTCCCTTTTTCAAAAGGACTCCTTTTGCCTTCCAAAAGGACTCGTTTTGGTGCATAAAAGGACCCCTTTTGGAGTGCAAAAGGAGTCCTTTTACAACCCAAAAGGGGTACATTTTCAGAGCAGCCGTTTTCTGCTTGAAAATCAGCCGTTTATAAATCGCCCGACAAGTCAGTTGCCATGCTACAGCGAGAGTACTCCGCTCTGACGGATATCAGCCGACGAGGCTCCCACCATTATGTCGAAATCGCCACGCTCAAGCACACGCTTCATGTCGGCACCGATGATTGACAGTTCGTCGAAACCAAGCGTAAACTCCACCTGACGCGACTCGCCTGCCTTGAGCCATACCTTCTGGAAGGCGCGAAGCTGGATGGGCGGCTGTGCCACCGAGGCTGCACGGTCGTGTACATAGAGCTGCACCACTTCAGCACCGTCACGCTTTCCGGTGTTCTTCACGGTGAGTCTGACCTTGGCAAGGGGCTGGCTTGCCGACATGCGCAGTCCGTCGGCTGAAGTCATAAGCACGCCTGCCGACTGCGTCTGAGCCGTAGCTGAACCATCGGCAGAAGCCAGACGCTCTATCGAGAGACCCGAATAGTCGAACGTAGTGTACGATAGTCCGTAGCCGAAGGGATAGAGCGGTACCGCCTCGGCATCCATGTAGTCGCGCAGTTTGCCCTGGCTGTAGTACACAGGGAGCTGGCCCACGCTGCGCGGAATGCTTACCGGCAGACGACCCGAAGGATTGGCATCGCCAAAGAGCAACGATGCTATTGCATTACCGCCCTGTTCGCCGGGATACCACGCCGTGAGCAGAGCGTCGGCCTTGTCTGCTGCCTGGTTCATCAGAAGTGTTCTGCCCTGGATATATACCACAACGAGCGGCTTGCCCGTCTTCTTTGTGGCAGCACTTACGGCAGCAATGAGCTGCTCCTGTTTGCCAAGGAGGTCGAGAGTGGAGCGGTCGAATCCCTCACCGCAGTCCATGTCGAGCACTTCCTTCGAAGCAATGGCAGCGCCAGTGGCAATATACTTGGTGCGGAAGTCGCGCGCGCTCGAACCGCCAACCACCAATACCACAGCATCGGCACTCTCTGCAGCGCTCACAGCAGCCGGAATGTCTGCCGAAGTGGTGTCGCGTACGGCGCAACCCTTGGCATATACCACCTCAGTCTGCTTGTCTACGGCAGCCTTAACGCCATCGAGCACGGTGACAATAGCCTCGCGTGCCTGTGGAGCGGTGTAGTCGCCAAGCTGGTTATAAGGAGTATCGGCGTTAGGACCGATTACAGCTATGCGCTTCAGATTCTTCTGCAGCGGCAGCACACCGTCGTTCTTGAGCAGCACTGTGCCCTCCTCAGCCACCTTCTCGGCTATGGCACGATGCTCAGCCGAACGGCACACCTGCTTGGCAGTCTTCGGATTGACATACGGATTTTCAAACAATCCCTGACGGAACTTCAGCGTGAGCACATTGGCTACGGCATGGTCGAGGTCGGCATTGCTTATTCCGCCCTTCTCAAGTTCTGCCTTCAGATTGTTGCCGAAGGCATCGCCGCCAAGGTCCATATCCAGTCCCGCCTTCAAGGCGAGCGCTGCGCCCTCGGAATTGTCGCGGGCTGCGCCGTTGGAAGCGATGGTCTCAACAGAGTAAAGGTCGCTATATGTGAAGCCCTTGAATCCCCACTCGCCACGCAGCATGTCGGTGAGCAGCTTACGATTGGACGTGCATGGCACGCCCTCAACGGTGTTGTACGAAGTCATTACGGTTGCAGCACCTGCCTTGACAGCCTTTTCGAAAGGCAGCAGCAGTTCGGAGCGCAGCGTACGCTCGCCCACCTGCACCGCATTGCCGTTGTGTCCGCCCGCAGGCACGCCGTATGCGGCAAGATGCTTGAGCGTACTGAACACGTGCTGGCCGTCAGAAGCCTCGCCCTGCATGCCCTTAACTATAGCCGGACCGAGCACCGAAGCCAGCCAAGGGTCTTCGCCAAAGCCCTCTTCCATACGCGACCAGCGCGGCTCGCGAGCCACGTCGAGCACGGGGCCGTAGCCCACATTGCCGCCCTGCGAGCGCACCTCGCGGCCCATAGCGTCGCCCATGCTGTGCATAAGGTCGGCATTCCAGGTGCTGGCACACGACAGTCCCGTAGGATATACGGTCGTGCCGATTGCCATATGGCCGTGCGGAGTCTCCTCAGCAAACAGAATAGGTATGCCGAGACGGGTCTTCTCCACTGCATATTTCTGCAAAGCGTTGATGGCTTTGGCTGCAAGTTCGGGATAAAGTCCCGTTTCCAGCGTCTTCTGCGTCCACGGATCGGCACGCAGCACAGCCCAGAACGAACCTATCGGGGCCTTGCTCATTATGTCCTTGAATTTCTGCGACACCTCAACGCTTTTGTCGCTTGTCTTCGTATACATCTCCCATCCGAGCGGACAGCGCAACTGTGCTATCTTCTCCTCAATAGTCATGCGGCTCAGAAGGTCGGCAACACGCTCCTCGATGGGGCGCGACGCCTGCTTGTAGACAGGTGTGTCAACGATTGTCTTGCTCTTTGCCTTGGCTCGCTTTTGTGCAGCTGCGGGCTGTGGGGCCAATGTCGCTGCAAGAAGCAGGATTAAAAGGCTTTGTCTTGAATGTTTCATTCGGTAAATTTATTGATGTTAGTATATCCTAATTGTTGCAAAGTTACTCATAATTAGATACAAAACGCCAACCCTCAAACTGTTTTTAACCAAAAATGAAGAAATTCTCTTTGTAATGCGCACGATTTACACTATCTTTGCACTGAAATATTTCACACACCAACAATATATATATGTATATTGAGGACACTGCTAACCCAGAGTGGCATATAGTTTTGTATTTGCAGCCACACGGTTAGGAGCAAAGTCCACGAAAGTAAAATAGTTTTAGCATGTCGTGTATTTTGAATATTGAAACGAGCACTGATGTGTGCTCAGTATCCGTCAGTCAGGACGGAGCATGTATTTTCTCCCAAGAAGACCACGAGGGTCCCAACCATGCAGTGAAGCTCGGCACGTTTGTCGACGAGGCGCTGTCGTTTGCCGACAGTCACGCCATTCCGCTCGACGCAGTGGCCGTGAGCTGCGGTCCGGGCTCATATACCGGACTGCGCATTGGCGCATCGATGGCAAAGGGCATCTGCTTCGGACAGGACCTCAAGCTCATCGCCGTGCCTACACTCGAACTTATGGCTGTCCCTGTGCTTCTGCGTGAGGAGGTAGAGGAGGGCGCCTTGCTGTGCCCCATGATTGACGCACGCCGCATGGAGGTTTATTCGGCAGTGTACGACCGCGCCCTGCACGAGGTGAGGGGCATACAGGCCGACGTAGTAGACGCCGAAACCTATCGCGAATATCTCGACCGCGGACCCGTTTACTTCTTCGGCAACGGAGCCGAGAAGTGCATGGAGGTGATCAATCATCCCAATGCACGACTCATCAAGGGCGTAGAGCCGCTGGCAAAATGGATGTTCCCGATAGCCGAACGACGCATTGCTCAAGAGAAATACGAGGACGTGGCATACTTTGTTCCGTTCTATCTGAAGGACTTCGTGGCCCATCAGCCCAAGAAATTGTTATAGTAATATGAATATAAAAGGACTCGACTACAATACACAGCGCGAACGCCTCATACTGCCCGAATACGGACGTGAGGTGCAACAGATGGTAGACCACTGCGTGGCGCTGCCCAACCGCGCCGACCGACAGCGTTGCGCCAACACCATCATTGCCGTTATGGAACGCATGATACCTCGTACGGGCGACGCCGAATCGTTCCGTCGCAAGCTGTGGGACCACCTGGCACTGATGAGCCAGTTCAAACTCGACATCGACTATCCCTTCGACATCAACGAGGCACGCTCAATGCTCGAGAAGCCAAAGCCCATACCCTACCCCATGCGCCGCATTCCGGTGCGCCACTACGGCGGACTGATGTTCGAAGTGTTCGACATGCTCAAGACAATGCCGCAAGGACCGGAACGCACCGAACTGATACGTCTCGTGGCAAACCAGATGAAACGCGACCTCGTACAGTGGGGACACGGTTCGAGCGACAACGAAAAGGTAGCGTCAGACTTGGCTGGATACACAGCCGGAAACGTACAGCTCGACCTCGACAACTTCAAGTTCGAACGCACACAAAACCGTACGCCCGAGCGCAAGCAGCGCCGCCGCAGATAAATATTCACACATACTCACACTCACTCTAACATCAAGACCATTGCTATGGAAACATTCATAATCGAGGGTGGACATACACTCAGCGGAACCATCACTCCGCAGGGAGCCAAAAACGAGGCACTTGAGGTGATTGCAGCTACGCTACTCACCGACCAACCGGTGCACATCACCAACATACCCGACATTCTCGACGTCAACAACCTTATCAAGTTGCTCGAAGAAATCGGTGTAAAGGTGACACGCAACTCGCGCAACGACTATACATTCCAGGCCGATGACATCAACCTCGAATATCTCGACAGCGACGAGTATGTGCAGAAATGTGCCGCTCTCAGAGGCAGCGTGCTGCTCATGGGACCGCTATTGGGACGATTCGGACACGCCGCCGTGGCAGAACCGGGCGGCGACAAGATAGGACGCCGACGTCTTGACACTCACTTTCTGGGATTCAAGAATCTCGGAGCCAAGTTTGTCAATGACGAGGAGCGCAAAGTGTTCAACATTGATGCGCAACATCTCAAGGGAGCATATATGTTGCTCGACGAGGCATCAGTAACTGGTACCGCCAATATCATTATGGCTGCCGTGCTGGCAGAGGGCACTACTACCATATATAATGCCGCCTGCGAACCCTATGTGCAGCAGTTGTGTCATCTGCTCAACGCCATGGGCGCCAACATTTCGGGCATCGCTTCCAACCTGATAACCATTGTCGGCGTAAAGACGCTGCACGGTGCCGAGCACCGTATTCTTCCAGACATGATCGAGGTAGGCTCGTTCATCGGTATGGCAGCAATGGTGGGCGACGGCGTACGCATAAAGAATTGCGCCGTGCGCGAACTTGGCATCATTCCCGACGCATTCCGCCGATTGGGTGTCAAGATAAAGGTGGAGGGCGACGACCTCTTCATTCCACGACAGCCACACTACATCGTCGAATCATTCATCGACGGTACAATCCTTACTTTGGCCGATGCGCCGTGGCCGGGACTTACTCCTGACCTTCTGTCGGTGCTCATCGTGGTGGCAACCCAGGCTCGTGGCTCGGTACTTGTACATCAGAAGATGTTCGAGAGCCGTCTGTTCTTCGTCGACAAACTCATTGACATGGGTGCCCAGATAATTCTGTGCGACCCGCACAGATGTGTCATCGTAGGCCATGACCGCAAACGACAGTTGCGCGCCCGCAGAATGACAAGTCCCGACATACGTGCCGGTATCGCTCTGCTCATTGCAGCTATGGGCGCAAAGGGTACAAGCCGCATCGACAACATAGCCCAGATAGACCGTGGCTATGAAGACATCGAGGGCCGACTCAACGCTCTGGGTGCCAAGATCAGAAGAGAGTAAGGCCGCAAGGAACAGCTCATTTGATAATAATATGATAAAGAAAGAAACTGTATATAAAATCGGACGCATAGGCAAACCGCACGGAGTTGACGGCGAAGTGTCGTTCCACTTCGACGACGACGTGTTCGACCGTACCGACGCCGACTATCTCATTCTCGACATGGACGGCATTCTCGTACCGTTCTTCATGGACGAGTACCGCTTTAAGACGGACGAGACGGCTCTTGTACGGTTTGAAGATGTGACCACACAGGACAAGGCCCGTACCCTGACCGGATGCGATGTGTACTTCCCACGCGAGCATAGCGACTCTGATTCCGACTCGTTGTCGTGGGCTGCCATTGTGGGCTTTCATGTGGTGGATGCCACTTCGGGCAAGACGGTGGGCGAGATACACTCGGTAGACGACTCTACCATCAACACGCTCTTCGAACTTGTCACTGCCGATGGCGACGACATCCTCATCCCGGCAAGCGACGAACTGATTACCAGCGTTGACACCGAGCACAGACAGTTAACAATGCAGCTGCCCGAAGGCTTGCTGGACTTATAAACTCGTCAACTCAAAATAGAAATATGAAAAAACAAATTTGCATCCTCGGTTCTACCGGTTCGATCGGCACTCAGGCCCTGGACGTAATCAAGCAACATCCCGACCGATATGAGACTTACTGCCTCACGGCCAACAATCAATATATGAAGCTGGCTGAACAGGCCCGCGAATTCCGCCCGGCGGCTGTAGTCATAGCCAACGAGCAGCACTACGAGGCTCTCAAAGCACTGTTGGCAGACTGCCCGGAGGTGAAGGTTTATGCCGGAGCGAAGGCTCTCGACGAGATTGTAGAGGCCCAGCCCATCGACATGGTGCTCACCGCTATGGTGGGATATGCAGGTTTGTCGCCTACAATCCATGCCATAAAGGCTCGCAAGACAATCTGCCTTGCCAATAAGGAGACATTGGTCGTAGCTGGCGAACTGATTTGTCAGTTGGCAAATGAATATCGTGTCAACATCCTGCCGGTAGACAGCGAGCACTCAGCCATATTCCAGAGTCTGGTGGGCGAGGGAAGAAACGAAATCGACAAGATATTACTTACTGCATCGGGCGGTCCCTTCCGCAAGTTCACCCTTGAACAAATGCGCGACGTTAAGGCTGCCGACGCTCTCAAGCATCCTACTTGGGACATGGGAGCGAAGATAACCATCGACTCAGCTTCGATGATGAACAAGGGCTTTGAGGTGATAGAAGCAAAGTGGTTGTTCGGTGTCAGCGCCGACCGCATACAAGTTCTCGTTCACCCGCAATCAATAGTTCACAGCGCAGTACAGTTCAGCGACGGTGCCGTCAAGGCACAACTGGGTGTGCCAGACATGCGTCTGCCCATACAGTATGCATTCTCTTACCCCGACCGACTGCCACTGAATGGCGACCGACTCGACCTATTCAAGCAGCCACTCGAATTCTTCGAGCCAGATATGCAGAAGTTCCGCTGTCTGCAGATGGCTTACGAGGCAATCAATCAGGGCGGAAATATGCCGTGTATCGTCAATGCCGCCAACGAGATAGTAAACGAAGCGTTCCGTCACGACCGTTGCGGATTCCTGCAGATGGGCGAGATTATCGAGGCGACAATGCAGAAGGCTACGTTCATAGCACGTCCTACATACGACGACTATGTAGCATCGGACGCCGAGGCACGCCGCATTGCCAGCGCAATGCTGTAATATTCAAACAATAATAATCATTACGAATCAATAATTAATGGAAATCTTCCTTATCAAATTGCTGCAGTTCATGCTGGCAATATCTATCCTTGTGCTGCTCCATGAGGGCGGACACTTCTTCTTCTCAAAGCTCTTCGGCGTAAGAGTTGAGAAGTTCTTCCTGTTCTTCGACCCTTGGTTTCACCTCTTCCAGTTCAAGCCTCGCAAGAGCGACACTACATATGGTATAGGCTGGTTGCCTCTGGGTGGCTACTGCAAGATAGCGGGTATGATTGACGAATCGTTCGATACCGACCAGATGCAGAAGCCTGCCGAGCCTTGGGAGTTCCGTTCGAAGCCCGCATGGCAGCGTCTGCTGATTATGATAGGTGGCGTATTGGTCAACTTCCTGCTTGCTTTGTTCCTCTACGCAATGTGCCTTTTCACATGGGGCGACGACTATGTGAAGCCTAAGGACATGCCGCTCGGCATGAAGTTCAACAAGGAGGCGAAAGCTCTCGGATTCCAGGATCGCGACATTCTGGTAGGAACCGACCAGGGCGAGTTCAAGAAATTCGGTGCAGACATGTTCCGCGAGATAGCAACAGCGCACAAGGCTTACGTCATTCGTGACGGAAAGCAGGTGAGCATAGATATGCCCGGCGACCTCGACTTGCTCGATATGTTCAAGTCGACGCCTCCATTCATGACCCAGTTCATCGAGGCTCGCGTCGACAGCGTGCTTTCAGGCTCGCTGGCAGAGCACATGGGATTCCGCAAGGGCGACATCATCACATCGCTCAACGGCAAGCGCATCACATCGTTCAACGACTTCCAGTATGAAGTAGGACGCATTGACGACGTGCTCGATTATGCCAAGACACATCAGGACAGCCTCAAGGCGCTGACCGTTACAGTCACTCTGGCGCGCCAGGCAGGCGACCAGACATGCACACTGACCCGAAAGGGAGTGCTCAAGGACGATTTGAAGTTCGGATATATGCCACTGTTGCCAGCAGATAAGGTGACACACATCGAATACGGATTCTTCGAGAGCTTCCCGGCAGGCATCAAGTACGGATGCAACGTACTCTCTGGCTATGTAGGCGATATGAAATACATATTCTCAGCCGAGGGCGCCAAGTCGCTCGGAGGATTCGGTGCTATTGGCAACATGTTCCCCGACGTATGGAACTGGCACAAGTTCTGGCTCATGACAGCATTCCTCAGCATCATCCTTGCATTCATGAACATACTGCCGATTCCGGCTCTTGACGGCGGACACGTACTGTTCCTGCTCTACGAGATGATAACACGCCGCAAACCGTCGGAGAACTTCATGATACGCGCCGAATACATTGGCATAGGCATACTGATGCTGCTTATGATTGTAGCCAACCTCAACGACGTGCTGAGGTGGATTGGCATAATGTAATGTTTCGGCACGCTATTTGCCAAATATATGGTAGGGCACACGCCCTATACCATATGTTTATAATAAAAGTACAAACCAATTAAGACAACAATTATGAAACAAGAAAACTGGTACGACGTTGACTCGCTGCGCAACAAAGATTACGCTATGTCCACAGCTTTCCCTGCACTTATGCGCAAAGTATTCGTGTGGATGACACTCGCACTTGCTATAACGGGCCTCACAGCCTACGGCGTGGCTACATCACCGACAATTCTGTCGCTGATATTCTCAAGCAAGGTGACCTTCTTCGGCCTCATCATAGCCGAGTTTGCCCTCGTTTTTGCCATCAGCGGTGCCATCAACCGTCTGTCATTGTCGACAGCTACGCTGCTGTTCATTCTGTATTCGGTAGTTAACGGTGCCACTCTGTCGACGATATTCTTCGCTTTCTCGGTAGCAACTATCGGCAAAGTGTTCTTCATCACAGCCGGAACATTCGGCGCAATGGCGCTCGTAGGCTACACTACCAAGACTGATCTCACCTCAATGGGTAAGCTTCTGTTCATGGCATTGTTGGGCATCATCATCGCCTCAGTAGTCAATATGTTCGTGGGTAGCAGTGGTCTCGACCTCATCCTGAGCTACGTTGGCGTACTCGTATTCGTAGGTCTCACTGCATACGATACCCAGAAGATCAAGCAGATGTGCCAGTCAGCACCCGATGCAGGCGAGAGTACACAGAAGCTTGCACTCATTGGAGCCTTGAGTCTTTATCTCGACTTCATCAACCTCTTCCTCTATCTGCTGCGCATATTCGGCAACAATCGTGACTAAACAACCCACAGTTACACATATATAATAAATATGATACTATCAATGACTGGCTACGGCAAGTCTGTCGCAGTCTTTAACGGAAAGAAAATCAACGTTGAGATAAAGTCGCTCAACAGCAAGGCGCTTGATCTGTCAACTCGTATAGCACCGCTCTATCGCGAAAAGGAGATGGAAATACGTCAGAACATTCAGCAGCACTTGCTGCGCGGCAAGGTAGACTTTGCCATTTGGGTGGAGAAGGATGCCGACACAGACGCTACAAACATCAACACCGAACTGGCAAAGAACTACTGCCAGCAGATAAAGAACGTGGCTGAGCAGTGCCAGATTCCGTTGCCGGCCGACTGGTTTGTCACTCTTCTGCGTATGCCCGACATCATGTCGAAGGCCGAAACAGAAACGCTTACACCCGAGGAGTGGCAGGTGGCTAATGCCGCCATCAACGAAGCCATCGACCAGCTCGTTGCATTCCGCACCCAGGAGGGCGCTGCTCTTGAGAAGAAATTCGGCGAAAAGATTGACAATATAGAGCAGCTTCTGCTCAGCATCGAGCCATTCGAGAAGGCACGTGTTGAAAAAATACGCGCACGCATTGTCGATGGACTGAAGCAGATACCCGACGTGGAGTATGACAAGAACCGCCTTGAGCAGGAACTCATCTACTACATCGAGAAGCTTGACATCAGTGAGGAGAAGCAGCGTCTTGCCAATCACCTGCGATACTTCCGCGAGACAATGGCAGAAGGACACGGCCAGGGCAAGAAACTCGGATTTATCGCACAGGAAATGGGTCGCGAAATCAACACAACCGGTTCGAAGAGCAACAACGCCGAGATGCAGAACATCGTCGTCAAGATGAAGGACGAACTGGAACAGATTAAGGAGCAGGTGCTGAACGCGCTGTAAAGGAATGTGGAATGTTGAATGTTGAGTGTTGAATTGGTCGGCTGCGCCGATGTTGAATTATCCAATTTTGAATTAAAAGGGAACAATTCAACATTCAAAACTCAAAATTCAAAATTCCCAAAGGGAATAATTCTAAATTGAACAATTCCAAATCGGCAAAGCCGACAAATTCAAAATTCAACATTCAAAACTCAAAATTCAAAACTCCCTATGGGCAAACTCATAATATTCTCCGCTCCAAGTGGTAGCGGCAAGAGCACAATCATCAACCGACTGATGCAACACCCAGAGTTGCATCTGGCTTTTTCCATATCATGCACATCGCGTCAGCCACGTGGTACAGAGCAAAACGGTGTGGAGTACTTCTTCATCACTCCCGAAGAATTTCGTGAGCGTATAGCCCGCGACGAGTTCCTTGAATACGAAGAGGTTTATCAAGACCGCTTCTACGGAACGCTGAAGCAGCAAGTGGAAACGCAGGCTGCACGTGGCGAGAACGTAGTGTTCGACGTTGACGTAAAGGGCGGTTGCAACATCAAGCAGTATTATGGCGACCGCGCGCTGAGCATTTTCATACAGCCGCCATCTATCGAAGAACTGCGCCGTAGACTCACCGGACGCGCCACCGACGCTCCCGAAGTAATCGAGCAGCGCATCGAGCGCGCCACATTCGAGTTGTCGCAGGCATCTAAGTTCGACCGCATTGTCATCAACGACAACCTTGACAAGGCCGTAGAAGAAACCCTGCAGATTGTGAAGGAATTCATCAAATAAAACGATACATCTACCCTTGATTTGCAAATGTACCCCTTTTGCATTCCAAATGTAGCCCTTTTACCTTGCAAATGTAGTCCTTTTGCAAGGTAAAAGGGCTACATTTGTATAGTAAAAGGACTCCTTTTGTTTTCCAAAGCGAATACACCTGCAAACCAACCCCTAAAAGTCAATAATAAAAAGGTTAAACCATCAATTCCAGAATATATAATGAAGAAGATAAAGACTGGCATATACGGCGGTTCGTTCAACCCCATTCACAACGGACACATAGCCATCGCGCGCAAGATGATAGAGCTTGCCGGACTCGATGAAGTGTGGCTTATGGTGTCGCCACAAAACCCTCTGAAGCATTCAGCCGACCTGCTCGACGAGCAACTGCGCCTCGACATGACACGCATAGCGCTCGAACCATACCCACAACTGAAGGCTTGCGACTACGAGTTTCACCTGCCACGCCCCTCGTATATGTGGCACACGCTGCAATCGCTTACCCGCGACTATCCCGAACGTGAGTTTACACTACTCATTGGGGGTGACAACTGGGCTGTGTTCGACCGCTGGTATCACGCCGACGACATCATTGCCCACTACCCTATCGCCATTTATCCACGCACGGGATACCCCATTGATACCGCCCGACTGCCACAAACAGTCAAAATTTTTGATACTGGATTATATGACGTCAGTTCAACTCTCGTGAGACAATACATCAACGAGGGAAAAGACATAACCCGACTCATTCCCAGCGAAATAACAGCCCTTGCGCAACAGTATTATAAATGCGATGCAAAAGGAAAATAATGATGTAACAAAAATAACTTTGTAATTTTTACAACTTTTCTTTGCTGATTCAAATATAATTCGTATCTTTGCATCAGAAACAAATAAATACAATAAAATTATGAAAGATCTCAAAGGAACAAAGACCGAGCGCAACCTCATGGAGGCATTTGCAGGCGAGTCACAGGCACGCAACAAATATACATTCTTCGCATCTAAGGCACGCAAGGAAGGCTACGAGCAGATAGCAGCACTCTTCGAGGAGACTGCACAGAACGAGAAGGAGCACGCCAAGATGTGGTTCAAGTATCTTGAGGGCGGTGCCATCAAGGACACAATCTCTAACCTTAAGGCTGCTGCCGAGGGCGAGAACTTCGAGTGGACCGATATGTACGACCGTATGGCTAAGGAAGCCGACGAGGAAGGTTTTGCAGAGATTGCCGCGGCAATGCGTGGCGTTGGCGCTATCGAGAAGCACCACGAGGAGCGCTACCGCAAACTGCTGAAGAACATTGAGGACGGAGTTGTATTCTCACGCGATGGCGACTGCATCTGGCAGTGCCGCAACTGTGGCCACATCGTTGTTGGCAAGCAGGCTCCGAAGCTTTGTCCGGTGTGCAAGCATCCGCAAAGCTACTTCGAGCTTAAGGCCGAAAACTACTAAGATTTCGATTTCCCACATAAATGAAAGGAGGCTATGGCGAGATGCCACAGCCTCCTTATTTTTTGTATTAGCGTAATGTCAAGACAGAGACACTACCTCATTATTTACAATCAAATGTCTTCGTCACCTCACCATTGTATGTATTCACCGTGATGCTTACAGCGTCGACATCGCCCAAATCCTTGGTATCGATGCTGGCATAACGCTGCACGGTGTAATACTCGGGGACTCCGCCCTGGTCGTGATAAAGCTTAAGATGACGCATGCGCTTGCCGTCATCGCCTTCAGTCGTGCCACAGTCGACAAGCCCGAGTGTCTGGACGGCATCCTCGCCGTCGGTCTTGCCAGCCTTAAGAAGCAACGACAGATTGATATATCCGCTCTTGGCAGCCCATGCACTCTCAATGCCTACCGGGTCGGTGTGCATTTCCGTCACCTTATTCTTGTCTATCGGCCTAAGCACCGGCACTGCCGACACCGAACGAGCCTTCACCGTCTTGCCGCCGTCGGTTGCCACATCGTAGTAGAGCAGAGCACGATATACGGTGTCAGCCTTTGCCATCCACGACGTAGTGAAAGGATTGCTGATGCTGAGCGTGGTGCCATTGTCAAGGTCGGCAGACGTAGCCGAGCGGTTGGACGCAGTGTGCAGCACAGCCAGTTCAGCCGTGAGATACGACAAACTGCCGTCGCCCGACTCATAACCGTCGTGCTCGCACGATGCAAGCATGGCGACTGCCACAGCCATTAGTAATATTCTGATTTTCATCGGCAATAATGCTTCGCTATATGATTAACTTCGACAAGCTGCTATAGTACGCTCAACTGGTTTCTTACGGGATTGGCATACATGGTCAGAATGCGCTCGCGCAGGAAGCCGGCATCGGGATTCGGCAACTGAATCTTAGCCATCTGACCTTGCAGATAAGCCTCAAAACGCTGACGATCCTCATCTGTGTAGCGGTCGGCATGAGCCTTGGTGCCTTCAAGAAGGTCGAGAGCCACGTAGTTGGACGGATAGAGCCGGTAGCCACGCCATATTTCGTTGTCGATATGTTCAGCCACAACCTTGTAGAAATCAGCCTTTGGCATATCGTCGGGCAACTGCTCGAGCCACTCATCGATGCAAGGAGCGCAATGGTAATGGATATGTCCCTTGAATCCCATAATGCCGGTCTGCATGCTGATGACGTCGTCCATCGGTCCCTTTTTCCATCCCTCAACATCGCGACGCAGCTGAAACTCCTGAGCCTTGAGGAAGTCGCAGGGGTCAAACTCGTAGCTGATGGCAAGCGGAACGATGTGCAGCGACAGCAGACGTTGCTTCACCGAGCCTTCGCCACCCATTGTCATCATCTTGAGAATAGCCTCCTGCGTGCGGTCGTTAGAGTCCTTGGCGCGACCCTCACGCTGCGCTATCCACACATTGTCGTGCTTCTCGTTGATGACAAAGTGCATATAGTCAGACAGTCGTTTGGACGATACAAGCATCTGACGCATTGACAACGAGCGCTCCACGATGAACGACTTGTTGATGCGTACGATGTCCTTCACCCACGGCAACTTCAACAGGTTGTCGCCTATTGCTATCTCTGTCGTGGTGTCGCAACCTGCGTCAAATAGCAGTTTGTGCAACAGAGCCGAGTCGAGCACAATGTCGCGGTGGTTGCTCACGAATGTGTAGCGACGTTTGAGGTCGATGTTCTGGAAATCAGAGTCAATGCCGAGGCTTGCCTTAGCCAAAAGATTTTGCAGGAAATCGTAGCAGAAAGCTTTCTGAAACTCAAGGTTTGTGCGACACTGGTGCATCTTCTGACCAATCATTTCTACCGGAACTCCAGGATAAAGATAGGCCAACACCTGCTTGAACTGCTCGTTCTGCAACAGGCGGTCGAACACTTCGGGCAACTCTTCCGGCTCAAACGGCCGGATAGCGTCAAATTGATGTATATCCATATGTGAGTTTTGAATTTTGAGTTTTGAATTTTGAATTGGTTGCCTTCGGCAATTTTGAGTTTTGAATTTTGAGTTTTGAATTTTGAGAATTCTAAATTCTCAATTGAACAATTCAACATCGGCGAAGCCGACCAATTCAAAACTCAAAATTCAAAACTCAAAATTCATTAAAACTGGTTCTCCACAATGTCGGTCAACACGTCCTTGATGTCGAGTCCGGCGGCACGTACCTGCTGCGGGATGAAGCTTGTAGCGGTCATGCCAGGAGTAGTGTTGATTTCGATCATGTTGATGACATCATTGCCATCGGCATCCTTCGAGATGATATAGTCGATGCGGATGATGCCGTTGCAGTGCAGAATGTCGTATATACGGCTTGTCTCTTCAGCCACGCGCTTGGCAGTTTCGGGAGCGATACGAGCCGGAGTGATTTCCTGCACCTGTCCGTTGTACTTGGCATCGTAGTCGAAGAACTCGTTGGTAGTAACCACCTCAGTAGCCGGGAACACCACCGACTTCTCGCGAGTCTTGTAGCAACCGATAGAAATCTCGGTTCCCTTCATGAATGATTCGATCATCACCTCGTCGCATTCCATGAATGCCACGCGCAATGCCGGAGCCAGCTGGTCAGCGTTCTTCACCTTCGACACACCGAAACTTGATCCGTCGGCAGCCGGTTTTACGAAACACGGCATACCAATCTCGCTCTCGATGTATGCCTCGCTGTACTTGTTTTCATCGCCGCGGCGCAGCAACAGGCTCTTGGCCACGTTGACTCCCCATCCGCGCAGATAATTATTGAGCACATACTTGTCGAAAGTCATTGCCTCAACAAGCACGCCTGATGTGCTGTATGGAATGTGCAGCAACTCAAAGTAGCCCTGCAGTACGCCATTCTCACCCGGTGTGCCGTGTATTGTGATGTAAGCATAATCGAAGACAACGGCCTTTCCGTTCTGAACGAACGAAAAATCGTTCTTGTCGATAGTTGCAGTTGTACCGTCTTGCAGGTCAACATGCCAGTCCAAGCCCTTCACATCGACGATATATACGTTATAACGGTCTTTGTCGAAGAAAGAGTACAGTCCCTGCGCTGAGCGCATTGACACGTCATGTTCTGAAGAATCGCCGCCGCAAACGATGGCGATGTTGCGTTTAAGTGTTTCCATTATATATAATGTATTGTATTATTTGTTGCTAAAAGTGTCGCGCGTAGTTCCTCCCAGATATGCGCGCCATTTGTCGATGAGCTGCGCCAGGTCTGTCGGCAGTTCGCTTGTGAAGTCCATCTGCTTGTGTGTAGAGGGATGAACGAAGCCCAGTGTGCGTGCGTGCAGAGCCTGACGCGGGCATATCTTGAAGCAGTTCTGTATGAAAGCCTTGTATGTTGCCGAGCGTTCGCCGCGCAATATCTCCATGCCTCCATATCGTTCGTCGCCGAAAAGCGGATGTCCTATGTGCTTCATGTGGGCACGTATCTGGTGCGTACGGCCCGTCTCAAGCCGGCATTCTATGAGCGTCACGTAGCCGAAGCGCTCTATCACGCGCCAGTGCGTCACCGCTTCCTTGCCAATACCCGACTCGGGCGGCATCACAGTCATGCGCAATCGGTCTTTAGGGTCGCGTGCGATGTTGCCCTCAATGCGTCCTTCGTCCTCGGTGAGGTTGCCCCACACCACAGCGTTGTACGAGCGATGCGTTGTCTTATTGAAGAACTGGAGTCCGAGAGCGGTCTTCGCTTTCGGCGTTTTTGCCACAACCAGCAGTCCGCTTGTGTCCTTGTCGATGCGGTGAACGAGTCCCACTTCGGGGTCGTTGGGGTCGTAGCTCTCCACATTGCGCAAGTGCCATGCTATGGCATTTACCAATGTTCCGGTGAAGTTGCCCGCTCCTGGGTGCACCACCATGCCTGCCTCCTTGTTCACCACCATCAAGTCGTCGTCCTCATACACTACGTTGATGGGCAGATCTTCAGCCACGATGCTTGTGTCGTGGCGTGGGCGGTCGAGCATCAGCGTCACCACGTCGCCCGGGCGCACCTTGAAGTTGCTCTTGACGGGGCGTCCGTTGACGTGTACGAAGCCTGCATCGGCAGCCGTCTGAATGCGGTTGCGCGACGAGTGCGGCAGTTTCTCGCACATATATTTGTCGACTCTCAGGGGCTGCATGCCGGGGTCGGCTTCAAATCGGAAATGCTCGTAGAGCTGTCCGGTCTCGTCGTCAGAGGCATCGGAGTCATAACCCTCAACAGCCATGTCCTGCACGTCGAGTTCGTCCATTATATCTATATTGTCTGTCATATCTATCCTACTCGTGTATTTCTTGGAATTCATCCACATCGCCCACTTCCTCCATTTGCTCTTCGGGCATAAGTTCGGGCGCATCGGTGTAGTCTATCTCTTCGGTACTGTCACGCTGACCGTTGCCAACCTGAATGGTTATATAGTCGTCGATGCCCACACGGTCGCCAGCCTTTATCTGTCTGCCGCGCACCACGAGTCCGTACACCCAGTCCTTCTCGCCCTCTACAAACATAGGATGCGTCAACTTGAATCCCATAGCCTGCAACTTAGCCATGGCCTCGCGCAGCGATGAGTTGTCGATGAGGTCGGGCACGGTGAGCGTAGGCGTATGCGATGCATTGACGGTGAGGTATATCACGTGTCCCGACTTGACACGGTCGCCCGGTGCAGGCGATTGCTCCAAAATGCAGTCGGGCGGCAGTCCGCGCACATATCCGGTGTCGCTCACCACGACAGTCATTCCTGCTTCGCGCAAGAGATAGTCGGCATCGGCAAACGATTTGCGACGCACATCGGGTATAGCGATCGACTCTCCGTGATGGGTGTACACGTCGAGTCCGAACTTAACGCCCGCACACACTGCCACTACCACAAGAGCCATGGCGCACAGATTGCCCCACAGATATCGGCTTTTGAATTTTTTGATGAATTCAGAAGGGTTCATACTTAATTTTCGTCGTTTTCTATTTATGCAAAGTTACGATTAACATCGGAATAAACAAAATATATGGCTTAAAAAGCGTGAAACTATTGGCTTTTTATTATACACCGTATTGATATTATTTGTAATTTCGCACTCCGAACAAACTTACACACACATATATAATATGAAACCACATACAAAGGCAATCGTAGGCGTTGCCGTAGCAATAAGCATAGCCGTAGCGGCGTGGTGCGTATGGCAGACATGGCCGTCGGATGCTTCCGGCATGCGACGCACAGCCGTAGTCGTAGAGCAAACGACATGGCACGAGGTGACGGTAGACAACCGTCCGGTGCTCTACTTTGATTCCGCCGAGGGCGACTCAGCCCTTACTGGCATAACGTCGGTGCGCGATTCTGCCACACACCGACGACTTACAATGGGCTTCTGGACCAACCGATGGCCGCTGATGCCATCATGTCGAGGACGCGTCGTGGCTCCATACACAGCCGAAGGGGGCGTGCCTCGCAGCCTCAACGATTCGGCCATAGTGCGACTGTGCCGCCTCTCTGCCGACATTCAGCTCAAGAAGCTGCTGACACAGAAGTCGGAACTCGACTACTACATTCGTGTGCACGGCGTGCAGGACAATGGTTATCAGCAGATTGCGGCTCTTGCCAGCAGCATCAACAGCGCTGTCAGTGCCGTAAGGACTGCACGCAGCATCATCGACAGCCTCGCTGCCGACAAGCACCACCGCCACCGCTTCGCACTATGCACCAAAGCCACGTTCAGCGTGACCGGACATGATGCCGAGGGCAAAACCGTACGCCTGCCTATGCACCTCGTGAACCGTGACACCACTATGCAACTTGTTGTGCTGCAAACCTCCGACAGCAGCACACCCGACTGGGCCAAGCCTGCAAGACTGCTGCCTTGGAACGCATCGACACCACGCCCAGTGCTCAGTGCAGCCACTCCGGGTCTCGGCATACGCGGCATCGAATCAGACACCGTCAGTCCAATCATAGTGCAGGGCACCATGCAAGCATCGGGACTGCACAATCTGCCACGCCTGCTCGCCCCCGACGGAGCGCCAGTGTACACACGTCGCGGCCACTTCATAGGCGTAGTGAACGGCAAGAAAATCACCTCGCGTAGAGATATCAACAAACTCCTGAAGAAATGAAGACACACATAACACATCTGTTCATACTCGCCCTGCTCCTACTGACATCGTGCCGTGACATCACGCCCGACACCATAGTCAGCCAACACGGCAAATACACCTACTGCGGCACCGTAAAGAACGGCCGCTACGACGGCTACGGCACACTCAGCATAGGCGACAGCATGATATATGCCGGACAATGGCACGGCGGCAAACGCAGCGGAAAGGGCGTGAGCCACGACTCGCTCCACCACCGCATCGTCGGCACATGGCGCGCCGACACACTGGTGCGAGGCACATGGACCGACTCTACGGGCACCTATTCGGGCGAGATGAACCGCGACGCCATTGCCCACGGACACGGCAGCTTTGCCGATACGCAGCATGGATTCTATTCGGGCCAGTGGCGCGACGGACAACGCACGGGATTCGGCTTTGCACTCCTGCCTAAGAAACATCTGCGCATCGGCGAGTGGTCGAAAAACCGCTTCCTTGGCGAACGGCTCGAATATACCGCCGACCGCATCTACGGCATCGACCTCTCACGCTTCCAGCACGACGTAGGCCGACGCCACTACCCCATCGACTGGAGCCGTCTGCGCATAGCCCACTTAGGAACAATATCGCATAAACGGGTGCGTGGCAAGGTGGACTATCCCGTATCGTTCTGCTACATCAAGTCGACTGAGGGCACAACCATACGCAACCGCTACTTCCGTGCAGACTATACGGCAGCACGCCGACGCGGCATCAAGACCGGAGCCTATCACTTCTTCTCCACACGTACGCCTGCCGACCGCCAGGCACGTTTCTTCATAGCCAACTCCAAGTTCTCGAAGGGCGACCTGCCCCCGGTTCTCGACGTTGAGCCAACGCACGCCATGATAAAGAAAATGGGCGGACCCGAAGCCCTCTTCCGAGCCGTGCGCACATGGCTGCGCATCGTTGGTCAGCACACCGGAACACGCCCCGTGCTGTACATCTCGCAGACATTCGTCAACCGTTACCTCCCCTCGGCACCCGACCTCAAGCGCGACTACAACATCTGGATAGCCCGCTACGGCGAATACAAGCCCGACGTACACCTCGTATATTGGCAGCTATGCCCCGACGGACGCGTCAGCGGCATACGCCCCGAAGTTGACATCAACGTATTCAACGGCTACCGCTCCGAATACGAAGACTTCCTGCAGCGCGAGTGTATCAAGTAGACGGAGCTATGATACGGTTGTTGTGGCGGTGAGATGGTGAGACGGTGTTGGTTTGACACGCAAGCCATAGGAGGCTATGGCGTCCTCGCCGTAGCCTGAGCAAGCTAAAAATTGTAGCTAATCATATTATTCCCTCCCTACGAAGTAGTGGCAAAGTTATATGCAAATATTGTACTCGCAGTAAAAAACTGTTACAAAACGAAATCCAATTCTAGAGAATCTGCGAGTCAGTTTTTATCGTTTTTGCAGCGTCACACGCCCCATTCATATTCCCAAAGGGCTTCTTTGCACTCCCAAAGTACAACTTCAGGTGTGCAAAGAAGCCCTTTTTGCATTGCAAAAGAGATACAATCGGAGTGCAAAAGGGGTCCTTTTGCTTTATAAAAGGGCTCCTTTTATGTTTATAAAAAATTGCACATTTCTACTCACACCAGCATAACACACTGTATATAAACAACATAACGCTGCACGCTCAAAACTCAAGAATTTCGACTCAAAGATTTCTTCGTGCGCTCAGCTCGCAGTTTTGAGCGATTAAAAATGCAAATATTGTAATCCCAAAAGTATGGTAAGAAGGCATTGAGTCAACAAACCTCACCATACTGCAACCAAAACAATCCACTCACCGACTCCTGTACACCCAAAATACAAATATCGCCTGCGCAAAAGTACACCAGAGATTGATAAGTGAACACGTCAAATACTCTTTTCCAAAAACATTTTACATTATTTTCATATTATTTTTTAAAAAACATTTGTGATTATCATTTTTTTATTAATTTTGCAAGGCAATATAATGGACTAAAGCACTTAGTTCATTTACAAATGCAAGTAAACAGATTATCAAACTAAAAAACCAAAAAAAGAAACAGACAGATATTAAATGAACGTCTACGTGGGAGTTGCTCAGTGAACACATTCCATAACAGGGATTTCATCCCCTTTAATTGGGTTCTTCCGTTAAATGCATGGATGAAATAAGATAATAGTTTTTTTTTAGAAAATAAAGCCTTTGGCGTATCCAATGTAACTACTCAGCACCCCTATGGGCATGAATAGTTACCAAACGAATAAATAAAGTTATATAAACTTAAATATCAGAGAGTTATCAATTATTCAGTAAACATTAATTAAAAAGTATGATTAATAGAATGTCTCTAAAGTTAGGTCTGTGCATGGCTATGCTTTGCATGTGGACTTGTCTGCCGTCTGTATTCGCTGCTCCTGCACGACCAGGCGTAATCACCGTAACTCAACGTGACGGTACTCAATTGCAAATCCGTATTTACGGAGATGAGTATTACAACTACACCATGACCGCCGATGGTTACACCTTGGTAGGCGGTGCCGATGGAGATTACTACTTTGCCAAACTTAACGGCAAAGGTCAGTTGGTTTCTACAGGCATCAAAGCTAAACCATTAAATAAGCTTAGTGCTGCTGAACGCCAAGCGGTAGCCACTTCGAAAGGTGCGTTGCCGGTTCGGACACAGAGCCAGAAGGTTATGGCTGCTTCCAGAAAGGTTTCGCGTGCCGCTACTAATAAGAATGGTGCTCCTGCATTGATGGCAAGCTCACGCTTCAAAGCCGAAGGCGAAAAAGAATTCCTGGTTCTGTTGGTGCAGTTTAAAGACATTCCGTTTAAAGTGGAAAATCCTAAGGAAGCTTTCGACCAGATGCTGAACTCCGATAGCTATACGGCAAACAACGCTACCGGAAGTGTTAGAAAGTTCTACATGGACAACTCGAATGGTAAATTCAAACCTAAATTTGTAGTAAAAGGCGTATACACAGTAGGCAAACGTTCTGAATACGCAACTCCTACCGAAAGCGGATTAGATGAAACAAAAGTCACCAACATGATGACTGATGCCGTTAATTTGGCAAAGGCTGATGGAGTAAATCTTACTCAATTCGCTGAAAACGGAGCTATCAGAGATATCTGCATTATCTTCTCAGGAGGTACAAGAAACGACGGTAGCGATGTTAACGGTATATGGCCTAAGCACAGAGCTTTGGGTAATGGTATCAATATGGATGGAGGCGTGCTTTACGGCTTTACTTGCGTAAGTGAGTTGCGTAAGCGCGATGCAGGTATCAGCATGACTGGTATGGCTCCTTTCTGCCATGAGTTTGGTCACGCTTTAGGCTTGCCCGACTTTTACGATGCTGACGGTGATGCCAATGGTGCAGGTGCCGACAACGGCTTCTTCTCATTGATGGGATATGGTATGAACTTGAACGACGGTTGCACACCGCCGGCACTTGGTATCTTGGAACGCTGGATGCTGGGATGGGCTGAGCCGAAAGAACTGAGCGAAGCAGGTAACTATACCCTTAAATCTGTAGTAGATGGCGAGGGCTATCGGGTTAAAACAGGAACCGAAGGCGATTATTTCTTGTTGGAATGCCGCGGTACTAAGAAAAACGTATGGGATAACCCCGATTATCTGAATTATTATAAGGTAACCGACGGAACAGCTAGTGGATTGGTTGTTCATCACATCGATAACACTCAGTCTGCTAAATGGATGTACAATAACGTAAACAGCGTGAAAGGTAGCGAATGTGCCTTGATGGTATATTCTAACTCGGCAAGCGTAAACGGAAAAGCCGCACGCTACGTTCCTTCTCATTGCTTCTTCCCGGGTGCAAGCAGCGTTACTTCACTTAAGAGTAACTCTAAGACCGGATTCATATCACGTGCAGGAACTCAGACTGTAGTAGAACTTACTGATATCACTCTTGGCAATCAGGTTGTTACTTTCGTTGCTTCACAGCACGCATCAGCTATCAGCGATGTTACTGCACAGGCATTCCAGCGCGATGCTGTTATCAAGTGGGAAGACGATATGGCTTCTAAGTGGACAGTAACTTATAAGAAAGAAGGTGACGAAGAAGAACAGTCGGTAGAAGTTAAATCACCTATCGTTCATCTGTCAGACTTGACTCCGGGTGCTAAATACACAGTAGTAATTATCGGTAACGGTACCAGCTATGAGTTGTCGGTTTCTACTCCGGCTCTTTCTGCTGCATTGCCGCGCATCGGCATCTCTGCTAAGAAATGCGTTTCTACAGAACCAGTATTACTTTTGCTCTCAGACTTTACTGATGCAGTCGAAGTAAACTGGACAGTAGACGGCGAAAAGGTTTCAGATCCTTTCTTGAAACTGAAAAAAGGTCTTCGTCGCGTTCAGGCAGAAGTAACTCGTGCCGACGGAACGAAAGAATACTTCGTTAAATACGTAACTGTTTATATGTAATATGTAAACCCTTCAAATAAAGATTATATGAAAACATTAAAATACATCTGCTTGGCATTGTGCGCTATGGTGGCATTCGCTTGTAGCGACGATGACCCCCGCGAAGCTCAGCGTTCCGAAATCCAATCATCTACCGAGATGGGTATCTACCGCGACGGTCAGAGATGGTTGGCATTCGATAATGATACACACCTGTACAGCTGCAATCCTTCGGCCAAGACATTTACCATCATGACCGACGATGGGTTGAACTATACTACACTTACCCTGGAAAACTTGCCTACCGAAGCTGTTAAAGTAGACGGAAAGCTTACCGGAAACATGGGTGTGGAAATGGAGAAAATAACCGGAATCTATTTATTAAAGCAAGACGTGCGCTACATTTGGTTGTGGTCTGACGATGCGGGCATCGGTTTTGTGTTGCCTAAGTTCGGTATGGATAAGTAAACAGATTGCGCAGAAATTTATATAATGGAAAGTATGAAAACAAAATGCTATTTATTCTTGTTCATGCTGCTGTTCTGCGTAGGACAAGCAATTGCACAAGGCATAAACGTAACAGGTACTGTAATCGATGAAACCGGCGAGCCGGTTATCGGAGCTTCTATCCTGGTTAAAGGAACAACAAACAGAGCCGTAACCGACTTAGACGGTAATTTTGCTCTTACCGGAGTGAAGAAAAACGATAAGTTGGTATTCTCTTATATAGGTATGGAGACTGTAGAGTTGGGAGTTAAGCCTCAACTTAAAGTAACCATGCGTAGCGATAGTAAGCAGTTGGAAGAAGTCATGGTGGTAGCATTCGGTCAGCAGAAGAAATCTTCGTTTACCGGTTCGGCTGCTGTGGTGAAAGGCGATGCCTTGTTAAAGCGTCAGGTAACCAGTGTTGCCGGAGGTTTGCAAGGACAGGTAGCCGGTTTGCAGATGACAAATACCAGCGGTGACCCTACAAACGCAGGCTTTGGCATAGCTATCCGTGGTTTTAGCTCTATCAACGCAGGTACTTCACCGCTTATCATTGTAGACGGTGCTCCGTACGATGGTGGATGGAACAACTTGAACCCTGGCGACGTAGAAAGCATCACTGTATTGAAAGACGCTGCTTCTAACGCCTTGTATGGTGCGCGTGGTGCCAACGGTGTAATCATGATTACTACCAAGAAAGGTACTTCTGAAAAAGCTACTATCACCCTCGACGCTAAGTGGGGTGTTAACAGCCGTGCCACTCAGGAATACGACTACGTGAAAGATCCTGCTCAATATTACGAAATGCACTATCTGGCATTATATAACAGTAATATCCGCGATAAGGGCATGACTCCGTACGAAGCTCACGCTGCAGCTAATAACGCTATGGGTAAGCCTGATTCTGAAGGTGGTTTGGGATATATGATCTTCTCAGTGCCTAGCGGTGAGAACTTGATTGGTACAAACGGAAAACTTAACCCGCACGCTACCCTTGGTAACCGTGTAGCTTATAACGGTAAAGTATTCACTATCATGCCCGACAGCTGGTTGGACGAAGGTTTCCGTAAGGGATTGCGTCAGGAATATAACTTGAGCATTACTGGTGGAAGTCAGAAATTGAACTATTATAGCTCTTTAGGATATTTAAAGAACGAAGGTATCGTTTATAATTCAGACTATCAGCGATACACTGCCCGCTTCAAAGCCGATTATCAGGCTAAGGAATGGTTGCGTATCGGCGCTAACATGGGCTTCACTCATTCAGACCAGCACAATGTAGGTAGCGGTACAGCTTCTTTGTTTGGTATGGCTACTAATATGGCTCCTATCTACCCTGTATATATGCGCGATGGAGAAGGAAATATCATGACCGACGAACACGGACTTATGTACGACTACGGTATGGGCGCTAACGGTGGACAGAAACGTCCGTCTACTATGCTTCCTAACTCTAACCCGTTGCAGACAAACCAGTTGAATACAAACAAGACATATTCTAACTTGACGACCTTGACAGGATATGCCGATATCACTCCGTTCCAGGGATTTAAACTTACAGTAAACGGAACAGTCAGCAATAAGGAAGATAAAACAACTGCTGCTTCTCAGCCTTTCTACGGAGCTACATCACTTACATATCCGGGCGGTTATGTACAGCAGACAGCTTCGCAGGTATACTCTGTAAACTTCCAGCAGATTGCTAACTACACTACTCAGATTGGTCGCCACAACATCTCATTGATGGCCGGACACGAAAATTATAAATATAACTACAACTACGTTTGGGGTAGCCGCCAGAATATGTTCTCATTCTTCGAGAGCCAAGTATTGGATGGTGCCGTTAAGGTAGAAGACAACGGTGGTAACATCTCACTTTACAATACAGAAGGTTACTTCTCTCGTGCTATGTATAACTTCGATGAGAAATACTTCTTGTCAGCTTCTTATCGTCGTGACGCTTCTTCTCGTTTCCATCCAGACCATCGTTGGGGTAACTTCTACTCACTTGGTGGCGCTTGGATTTTGAACAAAGAAGAGTGGTTTAAAGCAGATTGGGTTAACATGTTGAAACTGAAAGCATCTTGGGGTCAGCAGGGTAATGATAACATCGGTGATTATCGATATACCGATACCTTCTCTCTGAAGAACTTCAACGGTCAGGTAGCTTTCGTACAGAGCACAGTAGGTAACAAGAACATCACTTGGGAAACCAACAGTAACTTCAATATCGGTGTCGATTTTGAATTATTCAAGAGCCGCCTTACAGGTAGCGTTGAATACTTCCGTCGTAAAACTACCGATATGCTTTGTATCGTATACGTGCCATTGTCAAGCGGATACTTCAGTTCTTACGATAACGTAGGAGATATGTTGAACCAAGGTGTCGAAATTGACTTGCATTACAATGTAATCCGTACAAAAGACTTCAATTGGACTGTTAATTTGAACGCTACACACTATAAGAATAAGGTGTTGATGCTGAACGAAGACAACAAGAACGGTACTCTTGATGGATATAGCGGTTATGTAAACGGTAACTACTTTACTGGCGAAGGACTTCCTTTGCACACATTCCGTTTGAAGAGATATGCCGGAGTAAACGAAAAAGGTGAATCTACATGGTATATGAAAGACTCTAAGACAGGCGAGTTGACTACAACTACAGAGCAGTCAAGAGCAACATACTTTAACTGCGGTTCTTCAGACCCTGCTCTCTACGGTGGTTTGAGCACAAGCTTCAGCTATAAAGGCATCGACCTTTCTGTAAGTCTTAACTATAACATCGGTGGTAAGGCTATCGACTCTGGATATAGAGCATTGATGAGCAACTGTGCTCCGGGTAACACTGGTAAGGCATTCCATAAAGACCTTCTTAAAGCTTGGTCTGAAACAAATACCACATCAGACATCCCTCGTTTCCAGTACGCTATCAACACTATCGATAACAACTCAGCTTATACTTCAGACCGTTTCTTGACTAACGCTACAACATTGTCATTGCAGAACATCAACATCGGTTACACAGTACCTCGCAATTGGGCTAGCAAGTTGGGCTTGAGCAGCATCCGTTTGTATGCATCAGGCGAAAACCTCTACTACTGGAGCAAGCGTAAAGGTTTCGACCCACGCGGAAGCTTCTGGGGTACAACCTCTAACACAAGCTATTCTGCTATGCGTACATTCTCGGGCGGTGTTACAGTATCATTCTGATAGGATTCATTGTATAATTTAAAAACTAAGAATATGAAAAAATATATGAATCGTTTATTCGTTGCACTGGGAGCCGCTTCTATGTTGGGCTTTACAGGATGCATTGAAGAAACTTTTCCAACCGACATGGCCACTCCAGAACAGGTATCAAGTTCTAGCCAGTCGTTGCAATACATGACAAACAGCTTGCCGGCTTATATAGTAACCAAGAGCACATACAGCGGTGGAGACTTCGACTGGGGTTATACTTGCCAGATGTATGTACGCGAACTTTACGGCGAAGACTTTCCGGCAAACAATGACGGATATAATATGTGGAAATTTGCCGAAAGAGCATCTTCTGAAATCTTGAACGTGGCTCTTTACTCTTTCTCATATTATTATCACCTTATCAAGAACGCCAATAACGTAATTGTAATGGCTTCTGATTTGGCTGCCACAGGAAACGCTAACGCTAAAGCCAGCTTAGGACAAGGCTACGGATTCCGTGCTTTGAGTTATCTTGATATGGCCCGCCTGTTCGAATTCCGCCCCACAGGTGTAGAACGCTTGGACAATGCTGCACAAGAAGATGGAGTAATGGGTATTACAGTGCCTATCTTGAGAGAAAATATGACTGTAAACGAATATAAGAACAACCCATGTGTTCCGTTCTATACAATGTATCGCTTCATCATGAACGACCTTAACAAGGCCGAAGAATGCCTGGAAGGATATAAGCAGTCTACCATCGCCTATATGGACCAAAACGTTATTTACGGACTGAAAGCCCGCTTGTGGTTGACTATGGCTACTCGCTTTGAAAACTCACCCGAAGACTTGGCTAAGCAGATTGAAGCCGACGCCAATACAGACGGATACGGAGTATTGGGCATTACTTCTGCAAACGACTGCTATCAGAAGGTAGCCGAATATGCTCAGAAAGCGATACAAGGCCATACACCGCTTACCGAAGAAGAATGGACAGACCCCACTACAGGTTTCAACACTCCGCAGTCTTCTTGGTTGATGGGTGCTTCTGTAACTTCAAAAGAACAGGTAAACAATACCACTTGGCATCAGTTAATCGGTATCTTGGCTTCTGAGACTACTTGGGGATTCAACCAGTATAATTTCTTCCGTTGTATAGGCAAGTCATTGTACGACCAGATAGGTAGCGGCGACTGGAGAAAGAACAGTTGGGTAGCTCCTGCCGACGCTGGAAAGAGCGCTGTTCCTTCACAGTACAAAACAAACCTTACCGACGCTACATGGAAGAAACTTCCTGCATACTCTAACATCAAGTTCCGTCCGGGAAGCGGCTCGTTGGTTTCTCGCGAAACAGGTTCTATAGGCGACTTCCCGATGATGCGTGTAGAAGAGATGTATTTCGATTATTTCGAAGCCATCGCTCACACTCAGAGCGTAACAAATGCAGCGGCTGCATTGCAGGAGTTCGTTAATAAGTATCGTTATACCGATAATTCTTATACTTGCAAGGCTACTACGCTGAAAGATTTCAATAAGGCATTGATGGTACAGCGCCGCATCGAGTTCTGGGGAGAAGGTATCAATATGTTCGACTATAAGCGTTTACGCTTGGCCGTAACTCGTAACTATAACGGTACCAACTACAAGACTGACTTTATACGCTTGAATTCTAACGCAGGATATGTGGCTCCGTGGATGAACTACCGCATTCCTGAATCGGAATTAACTTATAACCAAGCTATCATTCTTGCTCCAGACCCATCGAGTGCTATTGTGGCGCAATAATCTATTAATATGAATTTCAAAGAAATGAAAGATATGATGAAAATCAAGACTTTCTTTTATATGGCCGTTATCGGCTTAGGTTTGGGCTTGTCTTCATGCAGTGACGATGAATACCAAAGAGGAGAAGAGCCCGTTCCTTATAATATGACTGCCTATTTCTCGGCAAATAACAAGGCTGAGTATGTATTTACTCCCGAAGATGTTGCCGAATCGAGCACATTGCAGCTTGAGGTAAAGCGTCTGCAGTCGGACGATGCTGCTTCTATACCTGTTATCGTGGTAGATAAAGACGATATCTTTAAGATTCCAGCTACTGTAGAATTCAAAGCCGGAGAATCTACCGCAACTTTGAATGTAGAATATGCAGGAATTGAAGAAAAGAAGTTGTGTAAGTTTTCTATCCGCTTGGACGAGAATTTCACAGACCCTTATAAGAAGGTAGAAGGTTCTGACGTATATGCCGCATCAGTATATGTTTCAAGCTGGCGACAGATTACTAAGAACGTACAGTTCTGGTTCACCAATATCAACGATAATTATAACAACAAAATCTTCCATAACGCTAACTTCTATCAGTTGGAAGGTCAGAACCGTTTCCGTTTCGAAGATTACTTGGGTTCGGGTATCGATATGCAGTTCACTATCGTTCCTACCAAGGCTAACATCACTTTCTCGGCTACCGACCCTAATACATGGGTAGGTCGTTTGGAACCGGTAAGCAATTACATGGACGGAGGAACAGTGGCTATTGGTAGCTACTGGTGGTTTATGCAGGATGATACTTCTTTCGCTACTTGGAAGTTGCCGCTATTTGACACAACAGTAAACTACATTAACTTCTATTCTAACTACATGAGCGAATTTAATTATGTTAGCGGTGGAGGTAAACAGATGACAGATAACATTTGGATAGACAATAAGTCTTACCGATATGCTATCGTTAATTTCTATTGGACTCCAGCCGACCGTACCATTGAAGTACCTGAAAATTAAAAAGAAAGATGAAACAGAATTTATTTAAATACATGATGCGCAGAGCAGGAGGTATCTTCCTGCTGGCTGCCGCTTGCATGGGAGTTTTCTCTTCGTGCAGCAATGATGACGATACGCTCAATGGCAAATTAGACAAGACAAATGTCGAAGTGCTCTCACAGAGCGTCAGCTCGTTGTCTTTCACTTGGAAAGCCATAAAGAACGCTTCGCAGTATGCTTATGAGCTGAGCGATCCGGATGGGAATTTGGTGGAAAGCGGTGTTACAACCGACCTTGCCGCTTCTTTTACCAATCTGCAGCCTAACACCACATACCAATTGAAGGTATGGGCGTATGGAGCTTACGGAAGCGGATATGAAACTTCTGAGCCTATTTATCTTACAGCTACTACTCCGGCTATAGTGCAGTTAGGAACCCCAACAGTTACAGTAGTTACATCTGGAGCTACTACTACTGCAAGTTGGAAACCCGTAGAGCACGCTAAGAAGTACGAGTACTACGTTAAGCTTAAAGGTGCCGACAAGGTATTAGAAAGCGGTACTGTTACCGATACCGAAGTAGCTCTTTACGGATTGGTTGGCGAATACGAATTAGGAGTTAAGTCTCTTTCTACAAGCGAGGCTTATAGCGATTCAGAATACGACAAAGTAGAATTCAAAGTAGAAAAGAGAGAAGTATGGCGTACAGTAGGTACATTCAATAATGGTGCCGGAAACACTTGGAAAGCTACTATCGTGGCATATAGCAACGACACTTACACCATACTTAAATGGTATGGCAATGAAGGCTACGATTTGGAATTCTCTGTAACCAGTGGTGGTAACGTTGCCGTTACAAACGCTTATAAAGATGACGGCTCATGGTATTATGTACGTACTGATGCTACTCACCACTTGACGGTACATCATACTTATCATTCTTCATTCAGCGGCAACAGCACTTCTGGTAAGATGACGATTTATAATGGTAAGGATATCACATTTACTTGGCCTGTGCCCGTAACTGAATCATGGCGTGCCGAAGGTACTTGCAGTATACAGAGTTATAAATGGAAAGCTACTTTGGTAGCATATAGCGACGGTTCATACAAGCTGCTTAAATGGTATGGAAACGATGGTTATGATTTGGCATTCTCTGTAGGTTCTGACGGTAAGCCGACTTTCCTGAATGCAGTGAAAGTAGAAAATGGTTGGTATTATATTAAGACGGCAGCAAACTCACAGTTGGGCTTGTATCCTGCGTTTCAGTCTACTTTCAGCGGTAATAAGAACAGTGGTTCGTTCTCATTCTACTCTACGTATTCTGAACCTTTCAAGTTCTCTTGGTGAGGAACAACACAGCAGACTGTTGACGCACTTGTAGGTACTTATTCGCAGGTTTCTAAGGGATATGAAAAACTTACAAGTACCCGTTGGCGGAATTAATTTAAGTTTATAAATATGAATAAAAGGTTGTACATATCGCTGGTTTTTTTAGTAACTTAGTGGTGATCAAAACATTAAGTTCAAACCATCGTATGTACAACCTTTATACAAAATTCGTCAAAATACGTAAGCGTATCCGCAATGCTTGTATATATACATCAAAAAATATCGCTAAAGTTTTTATTCTTGAGCGATATTTTTTTGTTTCCATTTATCCGGCAGCAATTCCCGGTACTTACTTAGCGGTGTTCTTGGTGGCAGTGCTGCAGCTTTGTTGATGACATCAGATATATAGTCAAAGAAGTTGATACCTTGCAGTCTGCAGGAGCATGCAAGCGAATAGAACATGGTTGCCCGTTTGGCACCGGCATGTGACCCGAAGAAAAGTGAGTTTCTTCGGGAATTAGATTTTTTATTCACGCAGCAAAGGTAAAGAGATAAAGAAATATGGACAAGGCTGCATCGCGGATACTTCACGTTTCTTTACTTGGTAAACGCTGTTTTTTCATTGATTGTGCTGGCTTTTGGGATAAAGATGTTATCTTTGCGGTGTAAAATATGATACCAATATCAAAAAAAACACTCTAACATGATATTTGAACGTAAGAAATACTTGGATGAACTTATTGCAGGACGTGGAATATCGGCACCGAGACTAAATACTACTTCGCAGACATCGGCATTCGTGCAGCTATTCTCAACTATCGCCAACAAGAGGAAACGCACATTATGGAGAATATCATCTATAATGAACTCCGTAGTCGTGGATATAATGTGGATGTAGGATTGGTAGAGCTTGGTGGCAAGGATGAGAATGGCAAGTTTGTCAGAAAACAGTTGGAGGTAGACTTTGTGGTGAACCGCCCTCCATACAGAGTGTATATCCAATCGGCTTTCCACATGCCTACGCCGGAGAAGGAACAGCAAGAACGTCGCCCATTATTGTCAATCAATGACCACTTCCGTAAGATTGTCATTGTTGGCGATGATATTCACCGCAAGGAGGACGAACTCGGAGTATTGACTGTTGGGGTGTTGGATTTCTTGACGGACAAAGATTTACTTGAACAGGGATAAACGTAATGATGATATTTAGAGATATGCTATGGACAAGCAGCTTTGAAACAGCATTGAAGTTCTGCGACAACTGGCTAAAGTCATACCCCAATTCCATCATGCTAAAACGAATTCGTGCAGAAGTGCTGGTCGATGGGTATGTCATAGACAATTACACGAAAGAAGGTTCATTCAACATGCTCGCTCAGGCATATTCGGCTAATAACAACGAGCCGATGGCCACCAAAATGCGGTCAGAATATGAACGCATCAAGAAGCAAAAGAAGGGATTGTATGATTCCTGTAAAGGGTTGTAAATTTAACAAGAGTAAGCGTATCCGCGATGCTAGTATATACACATCAAAAAAATATCGCTCAAGTTTTTATTCTTGAGCGATATTTTTTTGTTTCCATTTATCCGGCAGCAATTCCCGGTACTTACTTAGCGGTGTTCTTGGTGGCAGTGCTGCAGCTTTGTTGATGACATCGGATATATAGTCAAAGAGTATGCGGTGTGCTGACTGATAGCAAAGATGCCAATGCTTATTGGAGAAAGCTGAAGCAGAGACTCAAAAAAGAAGGTAATGAAACCGTGACAAATTGTCACGGGGTGAAACTTCATGCCTCTGACGGCAAATTGCGCTTGACAGACGTTGCCGACACAGAGCAACTCTTCCGCATTATCCAGTCGATTCCTTCACCAAAGGCAGAGCCTTTCAAGGTATGGATGGCACAGGTGGCAAGCTCTCGTTTGGAACAAATGCAGGATCCGGAAAAGAGCATAGACCAAGCCATCGTTGACTACAAGCGTTTGGGATATTCAGATGCTTGGATAATATGCTTCTCTTACCGACATCATTACCCGAGAGTGGAGTGGAATGACAACCAAACAGTACAAGAGTTTCAAAGGTCTGAAGAAGGAAAGCCTGCGCGACAACATGACCAACATGGAAATAGCCCTCAATATGCTTGCCGAGGCATCTGCCACGGAGCTGTCCAAACAGCGCAATCCTAACGGATTTCATCAGCAAAAGCAAGTGGCTAAGGATGGTGGTAGCGTTGCGAAAGCCGCACGCACACAGTTGGAATCAAAGTTGGGACATGGAGTGATATCGCAAGCTAAAGCAAGTGATTATCTGCCTAATATAGAGACTAACAAAGAATAAGAATATTCTTACGGACTATCAACTGAAAGGGCCCAAAGAAAAAAAGAAAGTTATCCCGACACTCCGAGCCATTCTGCTTATTTCATGATTCGAATAAGGAAGCCAAGTGAAACAGATACCGAGAGCGGATGGCATTTATGCTGGTAAAGCTGAATAACTTGGAGAATGTTGTTGATAAAAAGATACGGATGGTATGATTCTATTTAAAGCAAAAATAAGTATATTTGGAGTTTTAACGAAACGACTAAGATTATATATATCGGATAAATAAATGAGGCAAATTATACATTATATATTTCGGTTTTAAGCGTCTCTTTGGCTCTGAGTTCAACAAGGAGTTGCTCATCAGCTTTCTGAACGCCATGTTTCATGGTGAGCAGAACGTTCAGGACGTCACGTATCTTAATCCCGAGCAACTTGGTGACCGTGCCGATGCTCGCCGTGCCATATTTGATGTATATTGCGAGAACGCCAAGGTAATCCGGTATGCACCATCGGTTTGCTAAACTTCAACTTTGCAGAAGGCATGGTTAAAGGCGAAAAGCAGCTAAAGTAAAAATAGCCGCCAGCCTTCTGTCTCTTGGTGTACCTATGAAAACCATAATCCAAGCATCAGGCTTGTCCGAAGAAGAAATAAAGAACATGATGCAATAAAAAAAGGCGTACAACCAAAATCTATAAGATTTCAGTTGTACGCCTTTCAATATTTGAATGCGAAGTTACGAAATTAAGTCCGTTCTTTATTGATGCCAAGTACTATATAATACGACACTATGTCTCTTTACAATCGTGACACTAATGTCAGTCTCGTGATATAAAGCTCCGTTGCGTGTCGTGAAATAGTCGTATCATGCCTTGATATGACCGTATCATGCCTTGAAATGATCGTATCATGCCTTGATACGAAGGTTTTGGCAGAACGGTTTCAG
The DNA here is from genome assembly GCA_900546575.1 of uncultured Prevotella sp. GTDB lineage: Bacteria > Bacteroidota > Bacteroidia > Bacteroidales > Bacteroidaceae > Prevotella. Next base: position 8,284 of record URDM01000006.1, on the reverse strand, counting down.
TTCGAGAAATTTTAAAACCTCATCCCACTTTTTATAGTTATAAGCATCTATATTATTCGTCCTTGCCAACCTTCTTTGGTCCGCGCACACGTTCGTTCATACGCAGTCCGCTCTTTATTTCGATGTTGAGTCCGTCGGACAGACCGGTCACTACCTTACGGCGCTCGTAGGTTTTGTCCTTGTCGGTGCCTTTGACAATGTATACAAAGGTGTTGTCGCCTTCAAACTCGATAGCACTCTCGGGCACTGACATCACGTGGCGAGCCTCAGCAAGCACAATCTCGGCATTGGCACTATAGCCGCTGCGTATCTGCTCACCGCTGGCAGGCAGATTGACAGCGGCTTTTATTTCAAACTGGTTGGCACCATTCTGGTCAGTTGCCTTCGGCGATATGTACTCCAGTCGGGCATCGAACTTGAGGTTCTGCAGCGCACCAATGGTTATCTTCATTGACATTCCTGTATTGAGTCGTCCCACCTCGGTCTCGTCAATATTGCCACGGAATATGAGGTCGTTCATATTGGCAACAGTGGCGATGGTGGTACCGTCGTTGAAAGTGTTTGAGAGAATCACCGAGTTGCCCACCTTAACCGGAACGTCAAGAATCAGTCCTGTCACCGTAGAGCGTATCAGCGTTGACGACTCCGAAGCATTTGAGCGTGACACACCGTTGCGCACCACCTCAAGATTGTCTTGCGCTGCTGCCACTTCCTCACGAGCCTGTCGCCAGGTCTGTGCTATCTTGTCGTATTCGTCGGCAGAAACAAGTCCCTTGTCGTACAAGGTCTTCTCACGTTCGTAGTCGGTACGTGCCTGACGCTCGTTGATGTTAGCCAAACGTACACGCGACTGAGCCGAACTGAGCTGCCCCATTTCTGGTATCACCTTCACCTTGGCTATCACCTCACCTACCGTAACGGTCTGTCCTGCCTCCTTCAGTATCTCGCTTATGATGCCCGAAATCTGCGGTTTGATATTCACCTCGTTGCGCGGTTCAATCTTTCCCGTGATAACGGTAGTCTTGCGTATGTCCATCTGCTTAGGCGCAAACTCGTCGTACACCACCGGTTGCGGGCGCGACTTGATATAAAGGAACACAAACGTTCCGACAAAGACAATGGCCACAAGAGCCAATAAGACAATCTTGAAATATCTTTTCATTGCAATTATATTTAATTCAAAATTCAACACTCAACACTTAACACTTAACACTTCACACTCCGGCTCCGCCGGTTTACTCATCTCGCATAGCATCTACTGGCTTTATGTGCATGGCACGAAGCGCAGGTGCCAAACCAGCAAGCATACCAAGCACCGACAGCAGCACCACAGCACTTATGGCTGTCCAGAAATCTATCTGGAAATGAGCCGACGTTATGCCGTCTGTAGTATTTGCCATTTCAAGTCCTTGCAGCACGAGCACCACAAAGAGGATGCCGCTCATGCCAGCCACCGAAGTAAGCAGAATACTCTCCTGCATGATTTGCGACAGAATATCACGTGGCGTGGCTCCGATGGCACGACGTATGCCTATCTCCACCGTTCGTTCGCGCACAGTCACCATCATGATGTTCGACACACCGATGGCACCAGCCAGTAGCGTACCTATGCCCACAAGCCATATCAGCATGTTGATGCCCCGAAACATATTGTCCACCATCGAGAACATCATCTCCGTATTGAACACCATCACGCCCTTCTCGTCCTTCGGACTAACATCGTGAGCCTTCGCCACCACCATACGCATACGGTCGGTAATGTCGCTCATGGTCACTCCTGGTTTACCCGTCACACATAGCATATCGATGCTTTCGCCACGATTGTATATCTGTTGCACGAGCGAGAGCGGCATAAACACCGCCTGCTGATCGTTGCCGTTGATGTTCATATTGCCGTCGGCATAGTTTACGCCAACAATACTGAAGTATACCGAGTCGATGCGTATCACGTCGCCACACGGATTACCACCCTTAGGAAAAAGATTCTTGTACACCTCCTTGCCGAGCACGCACACCTTGCGGCACTGCTGGATATCCATTTGGTTGATGTATCTGCCATAGCGCATCTTAGGTTCTGTTACGCGCTGCATATCAGGCAACACACCCTTTACGATTCCGCTTGACGATTGTTCATCGTGCGTAACAGTCGTGCCCCATCGTGTAATGGTAGGCGTAACCACATCGAGTTCGGGTATGTGAGCACGCAGTCGCTGCACGTCTGCCTGCGTCATATTCCACTGTCGTCCTTTGCGAAATCCGTGATAAGGCTTGGTGGTAGGCTGCGCCCATACAATGGCTGAGTTTGTGGCAAAACCCGCAAGGTTGTTGCTGAGCAACTCCTTCAATCCGTCGCCCCCACCTATCAGTCCCACGAGCATGAACACGCCCCAAAACACACCGAATCCCGTAAGAAACGTGCGCGACTTGTTGCGCGACAGTACGTCGAGTATTTCGGTAAGAGTGTCAGTATCCAAAAGCCTCACCCCCTTACCCCTCCCCCGTAGGGAGGGGAGTGGTATGTGACGATGAACTATATGTATAGCCTTTAAAACTAACCTTTTCATTTTATAATTATTTTATTTATATCTTTACCGATACAAAGCACATCACTCCCCTCCCTACGGGGGAGGGGTTGGGGGTAGGGCTTTTACTCCGCCCTCAACGCTTCTATCGGCCTAATCTTTGCCGCCTTGCGTGCCGGTATTAGTCCGGCTATTGTTCCCGCTACAATCATCAGCACCGTGGCTTGCACGCATGTAGCGATGCTTACGGTTGGGTCTACGAAAATCTGGGCAGAGAACAATCCGTTGTCCACTTTGGTTTGTCCGATAGTGGCGTTCATATATTGTGTCGCTGCTATGCCGAGCACCATACCTATATATCCGAAGAAGGTGGTGATGACAACACTCTCTACTATGATGAGTCGCAGTATCGACCAAGGCGAGGCACCGATGGCTTTGCGTATGCCGAATTCACGGGTGCGTTCACGTACGGTGATAAGCATGATGTTCGACACGCCTACTATGCCCGACAGCAGCGTGAATAGTCCCACTATCCACAGCGCAGTGCTTATCAATCCTGTAGCAGTGTTGAGCTGCATGTCCTGCGTGAATCGGTTCCATATCCAGATGGTACGCTCGTCGTCGGTGGCAGCACGGTGCTGGCGGTTGATACGTGCACGATAAGCCTTTTCAAATGCTTCGTTTTCAGCCTCGGTCTTCAGTCCGTGAAACGAGAATACGATGTTGCCCGTCTTGTCACCACTATTATATATAGAGCGGAATGTGGTGAACGGTATGAATGCGTCGTTGCTCACACGACTTTGGTCGCTGTCGTATATGCCCACAACCTTAAACGCCATGTCCGATGCCTTTATTATACGTCCGTTTAGATTGAGCGGCGCCTCGGGCATGAGTTCCTTGGCAATGTTGAGCGACAGCACTATCGACTTGCGTCGCTCGTTGAGGTCGATGGGGTTGATGAATCGTCCCACAAGCATGTCGCGCTTGTTTATGTCGATATCGTTGGGATACACTCCACTCACATTGATGCCAGTAGTATAGTTGTCGGCATATACCAGTGTCTGTCCTCCCTTGTCGAGTTCGGCTCCAACATCGTCGACATTGGCAGCAAATCCCTCGCGCGTCAGGTCCAGATCCTTGTCGTTCAGTTCAATGCTTCGCCCCTTGCCGAGTCCGTCGTTAGGTTTCGACGTTTCGCCCCCAAAGATAGTCATTGAATTGGTGAGCACCTTCATTCTATTGCCCATTATGCCGTGAATGAGTCCGTTGCCGGCTCCGAGCAGCACAATAAGTATGAAGATGCCCCACGCCACAGAGAATCCGGTGAGTGCCGTGCGCAACCGGTTGTGGGTTATAGTGGTCCATATCTCTTTGAAAATGTCGTGCATTATCGAATTAGGAATTTTGAGTTTTGAATTTTGAATTGGTTGCCTACGGCAATTTTTAGTTTTTGAATTTTGAATTAGATAGCTTCGGTATTATTAAATTCATGAAATAGTGGCGCGCCACTATTTCATTATTCCATTGATGCCAAACGGACTGGCTTTGTGATCAAGATTTTCCTCAATGCTTCCGATGAGTCCGTCCTTTATATGTACTATCTTGTTGGTCTCGTTGGCGACGCCGCTCTCGTGTGTCACGACAATGGTGGTGACACCCTCCTCGGCGTTAAGCTGCTTGAGCAGAGCCATCACCTCAACACTCGTCTTCGAGTCGAGGGCACCGGTGGGTTCGTCAGCCAGGATTATTTGTGGTTTGGTGATTAGTGCGCGTGCTATAGCTACACGCTGCTTCTGTCCGCCCGACATCTCATTGGGATAGTGGTCAGCCCATTGCGTCAGCCCCAGACGGTCGAGATATTCCATAGCCAGGCGGTGGCGTGTGCGACGATTTACACCTTGATAATATAGTGGCAGTTCGACGTTCTCCACGGCAGTCTTGAACCCTATAAGATTGAACGATTGGAAAATGAAGCCAATCATACGGTTGCGGTATTCAGCGGCACGTGTCTCCGAGAGGCCCTTGATAAGCGTGCCTGCAAGGCGGTATTCTCCCGAGTCATAATTGTCGAGAATACCAAGAATGTTTAGCAATGTCGACTTGCCCGAGCCCGACGCACCCATGATGGATACGAACTCGCCATCGGCAATGTCGAGATTTATTCCCTTCAGCACGTGCAACGGCTGTGCACCCTGATAGGTCTTGTTGATGTCTTGTAAATGAATCATATTGCTTGTTTGACTGCAAATGTAATAAAAAAGTTGCAAACTCTCAACAAAAGTTTGCAACTTGATATTCTTACGACTTCCATCGCCATGTCTTTGTCAGTTTGCGCCCGAGTTTTCCGAGCACCATTGTCACCTTGTGTGGCGACAGATCCTTGCCGCAGATGATAAGCAATACAGCAGTAAGGATAAGGATGATGCCCAATGCAAGGCGCAATGTGAAGTGCTCACCAAAACACAGAACACCTATGGCTACTGCCGTCATCGGCTCCAACGCTCCCATGATGGCAGTCGGAGTAGAACCGATGTCGTGCACAGCCACCACCATCAGCACAAGCGAGAGCACCGTTGGCAGCAGCGCAAGCTGTGTGGCGTAAAACCACTGGCGCGGAGTGTCAATCAGCTGTACCGTCTCGCCCATGGCAAAGGTGTAGCACAATATAGTACACAGACCGAACACCAGAGTGTAGAACGTCAGTTTTACCGACGACATACGCAGCGACGACTTGTTGACAACGACTATATAAACGGCATATGTCAGCGACGAAATCATCACGAGCGTCACACCCAGCGTGCTGAGCGACGCTCCTCCCTCAGTATGGTTGAGCAGTGCAATGCCACCGAGCGACAGCACTATGGCGAGGACAGTGGCTGCCGTCACCTTCTCCTTGAACAGGGCTGCCATGATTATAGCCACCATTACGGGATATACAAACAGCAGTGTCGACGCGATGCCTACATCCATATGGTTGAAACTGATGTATAGCGACGATGACGACGAACCCATCAGTATGCCCAATGTTACGAGCGTAATAAGTTCACGGCGTGTCAGGGCAAACGACTTGCGCTGCACCAGCATCATCACAGCCAGCATGAGCGCCGCTATTCCAAAACGATAGAACAGTGTGGAGTTGGCTGTGATGCCGTCGGCATATAGATTCATGGCACCAAGTGGATTGGTGCCATAGAATACCGCAGCGGCAACTCCGCATATAGTACCTCTTAATTTAGGATTCATATCTATTGCTTAGATCGCCTCCGTCTTTATACGCAGCCATTCGCGCTCGTCTTCGTTGAGCAGCGGCGACAGGCGTTCGTACACCATCTGATGATAAGCATTCAGAACCGAACGCTCTTCGGCACTGAGCATGTCTACAACAATCGGGGTGGTGTCGATAGGACAGAGTGTGAGAGGCTCGAAACGCACGAAGCGGCCGAACTCTGTAGTGATGTAAGGCACTATGAGCAGCGTGTTCTCAATACGCACACCGAAACGGTCGGCAAGATACAGACCCGGCTCGTCCGTTACGGTCATATGCTCTACCATCGGTGTACCACGATACTCCTGACGTATCTGGTGAGGGCCTTCGTGCACACTGAGGTATGAGCCTACGCCGTGACCTGTGCCATGCATATAGTTCATTCCTTCGCGCCACATAGCCGAACGTGCTATGGCATCGAGTTGAGTGCCAGCCGCTCCACGTGGGAAACAGAGGTTCTGCAGCGACAAGTGTCCTTTCAGCACGAGTGTATACACACGACGATGCAGGTCGCTCACGGGTCCGAGCTGTATGGTACGTGTTATGTCTGTTGTGCCGTCGGTGTACTGTGCGCCGCTGTCGAGCAGCAGGAATCCTTCGGGCTTCAATGGGATGTCGCTCTCGGGAGTCGGCTCGTAGTGTACAATGGCACCATGCTTCTCATATCCTGCAATAGTGTCAAACGAGTTGTCGCGATACAGCGGTTGCTCGGCACGCAACTGGCGCAGCTTCTCACTTACCGACAGTTCGGTCTCGTTGCCCTGCGGCACAGCCTGCTCCAGCCACTTCAGGAAGCGTACCATTGCCACACCGTCGCGCAGCATGGCTCTGCGATAGCCCTCACACTCAGCTTCGCTCTTCACAGCCTTCATGGCAGGGACGGGCGACGGAGCGCTCACCACACGATAATTGCCACGCACCTGCGAGAGAGTATAGTTGACTGTAGCAGGGTCGATGAGCAGCGTGTATCCGCCATAAGCCTTCAGTCCCTCTATTATGTCATCGTATTCGGCAACGTCCACGTTCTGCTCCTTGAGATAAGCCACCACCTCAGGCGTCAGTTTTTCACCTTTTATATATAAGGTGGCTGAATCCTCGGCAATGATGAGCCACGACACGAACACCGGTGTACAGTGTACGTCGGTGCAACGCAGGTTGAGTGTCCATGCAATGTCGTCGAGCTGTGTCAGCAACATGCCCGATGCACCCTGGCGCAGCAGTTTGTGGCGTATGCGGTCGAGCTTGTCCGAGCAAGCCTCGCCGGCATATTCCAAAGGCTGAATGTTCACCTTGTCAGATGGCACCGACGGACGGTCGGTCCACACACGCTCCAGAATGTCGAGATTGGTGCGCATTGTCAGACCACCCAGCAGCTTCAGTTCTGCCTTCATGTCCTCCACTTCCGAGAGCGCCATACACATACCGTCTACGCCCACCTCAGTAGAGTCACCGTCCTTAGTCTCCTGCGCTATCCACTCTGGAATAGTAGGAGTGTCGTCCAGACGCTCGCGCATCAGCTGAAACTCAGTTCCTGCAAGTTGCTGCTCAGCAGCGATGAAATAGCGCGAATCAGTCCATAATGCAGCCGAATGCAGAGTAACGACTGCCGTACCTGCCGAACCGTCAAACCCTGATATCCACTTACGACCCTCCCAACGCGATGGTACATACTCGCTCATGTGCGGGTCGGAACTCGGGAAAATAAATGCCGAGAGATGCTCGCGGCGCATCTCCTCGCGTAGCGCTTCCAGGCGCGACGCAATAATCTTGTTGTCCGTCATATTTGATTTGTTATTAATTATTGATTATTAATTATTAATTGCAAGTTTAAAAGGCAATGCTTACGCCATTGTCAACTCGTCAACACGTCAACTCGTCAACATTTTCGTGTAAAGTTAGGCAGTTTTAGGCAAACAAACAAATTTACTGAGGCAAAAACCTATAAAAAAGAAATGACAAGGCACATCATAAAAATTTAAGAATAAACAACACTTAAAAGAGGGCATAATAGTTTGTTTGTTTCAAAAAAATTGTATCTTTGCACTTACAAAAGGAGACATACATATTTATATAAAACAATAATAAAAACGTAATTTATTATGGCATTTTTAAGTAACGAAAAACTCTTGATCGTCGGTGCCGGCGGTATGATTGGTTCTAACATGGTACAGAGTGCTCTTATGCTCGGTCTTACTCCTAACATTTGTCTTTATGACATCTACGAGCCGGGTGTACACGGTGTATTCGACGAGATGCAGCAGTGCGCATTCCCTGGTGCAAACCTCTCTTACACAGTAGATCCTAAGGAGGCTTTCACAGGCGCTAAGTACATCATCTCTTCAGGCGGTGCTCCTCGTAAGGACGGCATGACTCGTGAGGATCTTCTCAAGGGCAACTGCAAGATCGCTGCTGAGTTCGGTGACAACATCAAGAAGTACTGCCCGGACGTAGAGCACGTAGTTGTTATCTTCAACCCGGCTGACGTTACAGCCCTCAC
>URDM01000005.1 GCA_900546575.1 uncultured Prevotella sp. | reverse complement strand
ATTGTTTACAAGGCTCTTTTTCGTAGAAAAACAAAAACTCGTTGTACATCCACACAAGAACGTACAACGAGTTTTTTGTTATTTATATTGGGAGTTTTGACACGCCCTCCTATGTGCTTATTGGGCTTTCAGCCCATATAATTGACTTTTGCACACCCTCATATATTCGAGATGGAGTCGGTTGAAACGACACCATATTGTAGAAGGGGGTTAGTTGAAACGAGCCCCTTTTATCGTTTCCAACAGCTAATATTTATTAGAAAGTAGGAGCCATTTGTTTCGTTAAAATCTGATGATGAACAAATCGTTCAGCATCGGAAATGCAAATTATTAGGGCATAAATATGATATAAAATCCATAAAAATCAAGTGAAATACCGCAAAAATGCTTCTCGCAGCATTCAAAACACAGAAAATCGATAGAAAAATATGGAGCCCAAGCCATAACCTTAACAAGCAATAAACACAAGAAACAGACATCACAATCGTCACACAATCAATGCGTTACAATATTTCTCAGAAGAATCAACCCTTTAATTCCAAGTATAATTCTTCATTGAATGTTCACACTTTTAGCTTGATTTTGATTGAAAAAATCATGATTTGGATTGATTTTTGATGCAGAAATATGCGAAAAACACACAACTGAAACCTCATTTTCGCTCTAAAAATCACACAAAAAATGCACTTTTATCTCCAAATTCATGCTTACAGAGCGGCATGGAGAGCAGATGAAAGAAGTTTACAAGACTTAAAGCAAGGCTCTTTTAGCAACATAACCCTTTGATTATTAATACAATAGAAATAGGGGTCATTAAGGTCATTAGTCATTAAGGTCATTAGTCATTAAGGTCATTTTCAAAAAAAAAGTGCAAATCGGATTCTATATAATTATATTAATATAATTATATAGGCATAATTTCACACTTTCAAAATCCTTAATGACCTTAATGACTAATGACCTTAACGACCAACTACTCCCCACCCCACTGCACATGACGCACAACAAACAGCCACGCCGCACGCAACAACTATTGCTTTTTGCCTCGTGAATGTATTAACTTTGCAAGCGTGATACAGATCTGTAAATTTGCGCTCTCGTGAGAGAGTAAAAACTATCTCGGGAGAGAGCTGAAAAGTTGAGATGTTGAGATGTTGTTGTGGTGTTATTTTGTTAGTGTTGGTGTAATCAAAAAAACTCCCAACCGATGAGGGTGTCACCAGTTGGAAGTTTTATGAGTTCATAGGAATATTCCTACGTGTTTAGTCGTTCTTTTACAGATTGTTATTCCTCTGCGGCCTTGAGCTGCTCAGCCACCTCGTCGTTGATGCGCTTAGCAAACTCTTCCTTGGTCATAGTAGCCTGCTCGCCACCACCCTGCTTACGCATAGAAACAAGGCCCTCGGCAGCTTCCTTCTCGCCTACTACTACCATGTAAGGAACACGCTTCAGCTCGTTGTCGCGAATCTTACGGCCGATCTTCTCGTTACGGTCGTCGACAACTGCACGAACGCCCTGCTTGTCGAGGAACTTCTGCACCTCCTTGGCGTACTCGTTGTACTTCTCAGAGATAGGCAGCACAGCCACCTGGTCAGGAATAAGCCACAATGGGAAGTGACCTGCTGTATGCTCGATGAGCACGGCTGTGAAGCGTTCCATTGAACCGAACGGAGCACGGTGGATCATAACCGGAGTATGCTTTGTATTGTCCTCGGCTGTGTACTCCAGCTTGAAGCGCTGCGGCAGGTTGTAGTCAACCTGGATTGTACCAAGCTGCCAACGACGGCCGATGGCATCCTTAACCATGAAGTCGAGCTTAGGACCGTAGAAGGCAGCCTCGCCAACCTCCTCGTGTACCTCAAGACCCTTCTCACGGCAAGCCTCGCGGATAGCGTTCTCCGACTCAGCCCAAATCTCCTCGCTACCGATGTACTTCTCGGTATCCTTAGGATCGTGGAGCGAAATCTGAGCCTCGTAATTGTTGAAGCCGAAGATGCTGAACACCTTGAGGATGATGTCGATGATGTTCTCAAACTCCTGTCTTACCTGATCTGGACGTACAAAGAGGTGAGCGTCGTCCTGTGTAAAGGTACGTACACGTGTCAATCCGTGCAGCTCGCCACTCTTCTCATAGCGGAACACAGTACCAAACTCGGCGATACGCAAAGGCAGATCCTTGTACGAGCGTGGCTTACGTGCGAATACCTCGCAGTGGTGAGGACAGTTCATAGGCTTGAGCATGTACTCCTCGTCCTCCTCTGGTGTGTGAATAGGCTGGAAAGCATCCTTGCCATAATGAGCGTAGTGGCCTGATGTAACATAAAGACTCTTGCCACCGATGCCCGGAGTGATAACCTCCTGATAGTTGTAAGGCTTAAGGAGCTTGCGCAGCATGTCCTGAAGACGCAGACGCAGGTCGGTACCCTTAGGCAACCAAATAGGCAGACCCTTACCTACACGCTCTGAGAACATAAAGAGCTCCATCTCCTTACCAATCTTGCGGTGGTCGCGCTTCTTAGCCTCCTCAAGCATCTGCAGATACTCGTCGAGCATGCTCTTCTTAGGGAACGAGATGCCATAGATACGTGTCATCTGGTCGCGCTTGGCATCGCCACGCCAGAAAGCACCAGCCACACTTGTAATCTTAACAGCCTTGATAGCACCAGTGCTCATAAGGTGCGGACCGCGGCAAAGGTCGGTGAAGTTGCCCTGGGTGTATGTTGAAATTGTGCCGTCCTCAAGGTCCTGCTCAATGTGCTCACACTTGTAGGTCTGACCGTCAGCCTGGAATTCGGCCAATGCTTCAGCCTTAGACACCTCGCGACGAACCACCGGCTCGTTCTTCTTGGCGAGTTCCTTCATCTTAGCCTCAATCTTCGGGAAGTCGTTCTCAGAGATTACATTGCCCTCCTTCGGCATTACGTCGTAGAAGAAACCATTCTCGACAGCCGGTCCGAAACCGAACTGAATGCCAGGATAAAGCTCCTTGAGCGCCTCGGCAAGAAGGTGGGCAGATGTGTGCCAGAATGTGTGCTTGCCTTCTTCGTCCTCAAATCTGTAGAGAGCGATGGTAGCGTCCTCATTGATAGGACGGTTAAGCTCCACTGTTTCGCCATTGACACCGCAAGATACAACGTTGCGAGCGAGAGCCGGCGAAATGCTCTCGGCGATTTGTAACCCCGTTACGCCCTGTTCGTACTCACGAACCGAGCCATCGGGAAATGTGATTTTAACCATAACAAATTAGTTTTTTAATCAAAGTTGATGCAAAGGTAATGTAAAAAAAGCGAACACACACAATTTTAGGGGCAATATAATCATCAAAAAATGGACTTTTTAATATTAATAAAGTATGCCTACTCATTATTTTTAGGTATTCTGCAAAAAAGTAGCCTAAAAACAATACCACGTATCATTATTTATATGTAATTTTGCGTTTTGAGTAAAAAAAGAAATAATAAAATGAAACTATCAGATTTAAAAACTGGCGAACGCGGAGTCATCGTTAAGGTGATGGGACACGGAGGATTCCGTAAGCGCATAGTTGAAATGGGGTTCATCAAAGGAAAAGTGGTAGACGTATTGCAGAACGCACCTCTTCAAGACCCTGTGAAATATAAAATCATGGGCTATGAGGTGTCGTTGAGACGCTCAGAGGCCGAAATGATTGAGATTATATCTACCGAAGAGGCGGCGGCAATTGAGAAGAACACCACTCCTCAGGCGGGAATACCAGCCGAAACCGACTATTACAACAGCAACGAAACGGAGAAGTCGGACACGTTGACCGACTCGCAACTTCGCGATGCTGCCATGAAGAAGCGCCGCACAATAAACGTGGCACTCGTGGGCAACCCCAATTGCGGCAAGACCTCGCTCTTTAACTTTGCAAGCGGAGCACACGAGCGTGTCGGCAACTACTCGGGCGTGACCGTTGACGCAAAGGTGGGACACGCCACATTCGAGGGCTACGAGTTCAATATCGTCGACCTGCCCGGCACATATTCGCTTTCGGCATACTCGCCCGAAGAACTCTACGTACGCAAGCAGATAATCGAGCATACGCCCGACGTGATAATCAACGTCATCGACACGAGCAACCTGGAGCGCAACCTCTATCTCACCACACAGCTCATAGACATGCACCTGCGTATGGTGTGTGCCCTGAACATGTTTGACGAGACGGAGAAGCGTGGCGACAACGTAGACTATGCCAAGCTCGGCGAACTGTTCGGCGTGCCGATGATTCCTACTACATTCACCACGGGCCGTGGCGTAGAACTGCTTTTCCACATTATTATTAATATGTATGAGGGACTGGACTTCCTGGATGCCAACGGCAATCTTGACCCTGAGGTGGCAGAAGGCATAAGACAATGGCACGAGCAATACAGCAAGAGCGAAAAGGAACAGCCCGACCATGACGAGGACTTTGCCTCGGGCGTGAAGCCGAAGCACAACGTATTCCGTCACATACACATCAACCATGGCACCTATATAGAAGAAGGCATAGAAGCCATTCAGGGCGAGATAAAGAAGGAAGAGGGGCTGCGCCACAAATACTCAACCCGTTATCTTGCTATAAAACTGCTGGAGAAGGACAAGGATGCCGAACAGCTGATAAAGACCACGACAGCCCATCACGAGGCAATCATAGCAGCCCGCGACAAGGCTATGGACGACGTGATGAAATATACCCACGAGGACAGCGAGACTGCCATAATGGACGCCAAATACGGATTCATACATGGTGCATTGCAGGAGGCTGGATACAAGACCGGAACCGAACGTGACACCTATCAGGTGACGCACCTCATAGACAGCATCATAACCAACAAGTATGTGGGATTCCCCATATTCATACTCATGCTGTGGATAATGTTTGAAGCCACCTTCTCGCTCGGACAATATCCTATGGGATGGATAGAATCGGGTGTGGACTGGATAGGCTCAGTCATTTCGGAGCGCATGACAGACGGACCGCTTAAAGACATGCTGGTAGACGGCGTTATAGGCGGCGTAGGTTCGGTTATCGTATTCCTGCCGCAGATTCTCATTCTCTACTTCTTCATATCGTTTATGGAAGACAGCGGCTACATGTCGCGAGCAGCCTTCATCATGGACAAACTCATGCACAAGATGGGACTGCACGGCAAGTCGTTCATACCGCTCATTATGGGATTCGGCTGTAATGTACCAGCTGTAATGGCAACACGTACTATAGAAAGCCGCCGCTCACGACTCATCACAATGCTCATACTGCCTCTGATGAGTTGCTCGGCACGATTCCCCATATACATTATGATAATAGGCACGATGTTCGCACCACAATATCGCTCGTCGATAATGATGTCGCTATATATAATAGGTATTGTCATGGCTGTGATAATGAGCCGCCTGTTCAGCAAGACCCTATTCAAGGGCGAGGATACTCCGTTTGTAATGGAACTGCCACCCTACCGTTTCCCTACAGCCAAGGCCATAGCACGTCACACATGGCAGAAGGGTAAGGAATACCTGAAGAAGATGGGCGGCATAATACTCGTGGCAAGCATCGTGGTGTGGGCATTGGGATATTTCCCGCACAACGAGAACCTTACACGCCAGCAGCAACAGGAGCAGAGCTACATCGGAATTATAGGACATGCTATAGAGCCCGTGTTCAAAGCTCAGGGATTTGACTGGAAATTGGACGTAGGACTGATTTCAGGTGTAGGAGCCAAGGAGATCGTTGCATCGACAATGGGAATACTCTACCACAGCGACGACGCAGCCGAAGAAGGCAGCGAGCAGGCCTACTCACATCTGTACAGCCAGATGACAGCCGACGGAATAACACCTCTGACTGCCTACTGCTTCCTGCTGTTCGTTCTGCTCTATTTCCCCTGCATAGCAACCATAGCAGCAATAAAAGGCGAAACCGGATCATGGCGCTGGGCTACATTCGCAGCCGTCTACACCACTTGCCTGGCTTGGATGGTGTCCGCCGTGGTCTATCAGATAGGCAACTTATTCCTATAAAAGAATGGCGTTGCATAAAAGAAACCAAAATAATGGACGTAAATCATTAAAAGATGTTATAATATCACCAATATCGGTTGCAAACGCTTGCTAAAGTTAGAAATAAAAGCTATCTTTGCAATGTGTTTTTCATGGTATTAGATTATTAAGGTTAAGAAGACATAGGTTGTCGTGAGACAATCTATGTTTTTTTGTTTTTATAGACACTCCATCTGCACAAACGTTTTACATGTTACAGATAATTAAAATAAAACTTTTTTCGGTTTTAATTTTGTAGTGCGCTTAAATTACACTATCTTTGCATTATTATAGAAACAGTCTTTGCACTATTATATTAAGAATAAGTTAAACATCTAATAAATATGAACAACAAGGAATTGATGAATCTTGCAGCTGACAACATACGTCTGCTCGCCGTGTCAATGGTAGAAAAAGCGAAATCAGGACATCCCGGCGGTGCTATGGGTGGCGCCGACTTCATAAATGTCCTTTTCTCTGAGTTTTTGGTATTCGACCCCGACCAGCCCGAATGGGAAGGACGTGACCGCTTCTATTTGGATCCGGGACACATGTCACCAATGCTCTATTCTGCACTTGCATTGCAAGGCAAGTTCACAATCGACGATCTGAAAACTTTCCGTCAGTGGGGCTCTGTTTGCCCTGGACACCCTGAGCGCGATATAAAGCACGGTATTGAGAATACATCTGGTCCGCTCGGACAGGGCCATACATACGCAGTAGGTGCCGCTATTGCCGAGAAATTCCTTGAGGCTCGTCTTGGCAAGACCATGATGCAGCACAAGATTTACGCCTACATCTCAGACGGTGGCGTGCAGGAGGAAGTTTCGCAGGGCGCTGGCCGTATTGCCGGATTGCTCAAGCTCAGCAACCTCATCATGTTCTACGACGCTAACGAGATTCAGCTCTCTACCGAATGTAATGTCGTAATGAAGGAAGACACACGCATGAAGTATGAGTCGTGGGGATGGAACGTGTTGGAAATCAACGGCAACGACCCTGACGAGATTCGTGCGGCTTTGATTCTTGCCAACAAGGAGACTGAACGTCCTACTCTCATCATCGGCCACACTATTATGGCAAAGGGAGCACGCAAGGACGACGGCACAAGCTATGAGCACAGCGTTAAGACTCACGGCGCACCTCTCGGTGGCGACGCATACACAAATACAGTCAAGAACCTCGGTGGCGACGTAGAGAATCCTTTCGTTGTATTCGACCAGGTGAAGGAACTTTATGCCAACCGCAATGCTGAATTGCGTGAGATCGTTAAGGGCCGTCATGCAGAAGAAGCAGAATGGCGCAAGCAGAACCCCGAACTGGCAGCCAAGATGGACGACTGGTTCTCTGGCAACGCTCCTAAGGTAGACTGGAGCCAGCTGGTACAGAAGCGCGATGCTGCAACACGTGCCGCATCAGCAGCTTGCCTCGGCGTATTGTCACAGCAGGTAGAAAATATGGTGGTTTCATCAGCCGACCTCTGCAACAGCGACAAGACAGACGGATTCCTCAAGTATACACACAATCTTCAGGCTGACGACTTCACAGGTGCCTTCTTCCAGGCTGGTGTTTCGGAGCTTACTATGGCTTGCGTCTGCATCGGTATGTACCTGCACGGCGGCGTTATCCCGGCTTGCGGAACATTCTTCGTATTCTCTGACTACATGAAGCCTGCTATACGTATGGCAGCCCTTATGCGTGTACCTATCAAGTTCATCTGGACACACGACGCATTCCGCGTTGGTGAAGACGGACCTACACACGAGCCGGTTGAGCAGGAAGCTCAGATTCGCCTTATGGAGAAGCTCAAGAACCACAAGGGCGAAGACTCTGTACGCGTATTCCGTCCTGCTGATGTCGATGAGGCTACAGTATGCTGGAAGATGGCAATGGAGAACATGGCTACTCCTACAGCCCTTATCTTCTCTCGCCAGAACGTTACATCTCTGCCCGAGGGCAACGACTACGAGCAGGCTCGCAAGGGTGCTTATGTAGTTGAGGGTTCTGATGCCGACTACGACGTTATCCTTCTCGCTTCAGGTTCGGAAGTTTCAACACTCGTTGCAGGTGCCGAACTGCTCCGCAAGGATGGCATGAAGATTCGTATCGTGAGTGTGCCTTCTGAGGGACTGTTCCGCACACAGAGCAAGGAATACCAGGAGAGCATCCTGCCTGCCGGAGCCAAGATATTCGGTATGACAGCTGGTCTGCCCGTTACTCTGCAGAGCCTCGTAGGTGCCAACGGTATGGTTTACGGCATGGAGTCGTTCGGATTCTCTGCACCCTACAAGGTGCTTGACGAGAAGCTCGGCTTCAATGCAGAGAACGTATACAAGGAAGTAAAGAACTTTTTGTCTAACAAATAAAACTAATGACTATGGAAATCAAGACAGTAGGCATCGCCTGCGACCACGCAGGATACGCATTGAAGAAGTTTGTTGTAGAATATCTCGAGAGCCATAACATACCTTTTAAGGACTATGGCACATACAGCGATATGAGCTGCGACTATCCGGATTTCGCACATGCACTGGGTGAGGCAATCACTAAGGGCGACGTTTATCCCGGCATCGGCATCTGCGGTAGCGGTGAGGGAATGGCTATGACACTCAACAAGCACAAGGGAGTACGTGCCGCCTTGGTATGGACACCCGAAATCGCAGGATTGACACGCCAGCACAATGACGCTAACGTGCTCGTAATGCCAGGAAGATTTATCGACAACAAGACAGCCGAGAAAATCATGGACGAATTCTTCAAGACTCCGTTTGAGGGCGGTCGCCACGAGCGCAGAGTACAGAAGATAGACTTGTAAAAAGCCCTAAACGGAATAAACATAGGAGGGTCGGCTAAAGAATGCCGCACCCTCCTATTTTTTACACATTATTATATTATAGATAAACCCGATATTATTTCGCAAGCGAAAGTAGTTATAGGAAGTTATATGGAGTGGTCACTTCTTTAATACCATTAACTTCTGAACTTGCAAAAGTTCAATAAATAAACCAAATGAAAAGAATACTAATCTCTGCTTCATTATTTGCATTAACATTGACAGCTGGTGCACAGGGAAGCTTCATTACCGACACCCAATACCGAGCCGGAATGGAAAGTCTGTTCAACCAGCGCATAAAGACTGTCGGAAAGAAATTCTACAACACCAAGAAGGAGAAACTTACAGCCGACGAGCAGGAAGCGCTTAAATTCCTGTACGCCTACATGCCTCTGGCTGACGTTACCGACTACCCCACTTCTTTCTATGCCGACAACGTACGCCTGTCGTTCAAGGCACGTAACGAAATGTCGTGGGGTAAGAACGTGCCCGAATTGTTGTTCCGTCACTTTGTACTGCCGATAAGAGTCAACAACGAACCGCTTGACGCTTCAAGAGCCTACTTCTACAAAGAGTTGAAGGAGCGCATCAAGAATCTCTCAATGCACGATGCCATTCTTGAGATAAACCATTGGTGTCACGAGAAGGTGACTTATCAGCCTGCCGACGCACGTACTTCATCACCATTGCAGACTCTGCGTACGGCTACCGGACGTTGCGGCGAGCAAAGTACATTTGCTGTGGCTGCATTAAGAGCCATGGGCATTCCTGCACGTCAGGTTTACACTCCACGCTGGGCGCATACTGACGATAACCACGCATGGGTGGAAGCCTGGGCAGACGGCAAATGGTATTTCCTCGGAGCCTGCGAACCAGAACCCGTGCTCAACCTCGGATGGTTTAACGCTCCTGCATCACGAGCCATGCTTATGCACACTCGCGCTTTCGGCAACTATAACGGACCGGAGGAAGTACTGCAACGTACAAACAACTTCACCGAAATCAACCTTACTTCCAACTATGCGCCTACTGCAGAAGTGAAATTCGAGGTAAAAGACACAGACGGCAAGCCAGTAAGCGGAGCAAAGGTGGAATTCAAGATTTACAATTATGCCGAGTTCTATACAGCTGTGACAAAGCAGACTGACGCTCAGGGCCGCACATCGCTGTCGGCTGGTATGGGCGACCTGCTGATCTGGGCTTCGAAAGACG
Source organism: uncultured Prevotella sp. (assembly GCA_900546575.1). Classification (GTDB taxonomy): domain Bacteria; phylum Bacteroidota; class Bacteroidia; order Bacteroidales; family Bacteroidaceae; genus Prevotella. The sequence continues at coordinate 54,731 of URDM01000005.1, read as the reverse complement.
GTAATTACGGCTACAGCAAGGCTTCGTTCGGCAAGGACAACACAGTAACCATTACGCTTAATCACAATATGTTGTCAGACAAGTCGAAGGCTTCGTTCGAGGAGGAGACATTCAACATAGTTCCTCCTGCAGAAAACGCCAAGACTCCTTATGTAAGCGATGAAATGCGTAAGGAGAACAACCGTCGCTTTGCTTACGAAGACTCTATACGCAAGGCTTATACAGCAACTTTCCTCACCAAGGAGCAAGCTGAAAAGATTAACCCTCGCGCTGCTGAATACCTCGTCAAGTCACGTGGCAACAAGCAGACAATTATCGACTTCCTTGCCCGCCACAAAGACAACGAAGCGCGTGCTCTCGGAATCCTCGCCACTCTGAGCGACAAGGACTTGCGTGACATACCGGCAGAGATACTCGAAGACAACTTCACGGCCAAGACCAATCAGCTGTCACCACGTGTGGAGGACGAGATGATTTCCATTCCGTTCAAGAATTATATTGGAAAAGCATTTGCCGGCAAAACATCCGAGATGTTCCGCAAAGACCCGACTGCACTTGTGACTTGGATTAACAAGAACATCCGCATAGCACCTGAATACAACGCCCTGCAAATTGCACAGACACCGGTAGGCGTAATGGAATCGAAGACCACAGACGAGCGCTCTCGCGACATATTCTTCGTTGACGTAGCTCGCAGTCTTGGCATTGAGGCACGCAAGGATGTAGTAACAGGCAAGGTGCAATACAAGAAAGACGGCAAATGGATAGACGTGAAATTTGAGTCGAAGGAACAGGCTACGGCCTCTACCGGCAAGCTTGTACTTACATACGAACCTACGGTTTTCCTCGATGACCCGAAATATTACAACCACTTCACAATCAGCCGTATTGTCAATGGTTCGCCACAGCTGATGAACTTCGAAGAGGGACAGGCCGATATGGGCAATGGAACATGCTGGAGCAATACGTTCAAGAACGGCTACTCGTTTGACACCGGTACATACATGCTCACTACCGGCACACGACTTGCAAGCGGCAGCGTACTTGCGGCAACACGTATATTCAATATAGAAAAAGGCAAGACCACTACCCTGCCTCTTGATATACGTCATGATGCAAACGACGTGAGCGTAATCGGCCAGTTCAACTCGGAGTCGATAATCAGCAAGGACGGCAAGGATGTAAGCATACTCTCACAGACCGGCCGTGGATACTATATTCTCGCCGTATTGGGCGTAGGTCAGGAGCCTACCAACCATGCCCTGCACGACATTGAGAAGGAACGTGCAGCATTCGAGTCATGGGGACGCCCCGTAGTATTGCTCTTTGAGAGCGAGGCCGATGCCAAGAAGTTCCAGAAGGACGAATTCGGTTCGCTGCCTTCAACCGTGCAGTATGCTATCGACAAGAATGGTGCCATACGCGAGCAGATTGCACGCGAGATGAAACTGCAGAGCAAGACTCAGATGCCGATGTTCATTATCGCAGACACATTCAACCGAGTTGTATTCTCATCACAAGGCTACACAATTGGTTTGGGCGAACAGATGAAGAACGTTTTCAAGAAATTGAAATAATCTTATAGGCTTTAATATTAATGTAATAGAAAGGGTGTGCTCACAAAGTACACCCTTTTCCGTTATATTCTGTTAAACTTTTCAAAAATCAATCCGTAGCATTTTTATGCTACACAAAATATTAGTACCTTTGCAGCCGATTTAATCCGCCGAGGCTCGAAAAAGTAACAGCACGACGTTGTTCGCCTCACGGAAAAACCCGTTTATATTATTTTTTAAATGTACGCAATCGTAGAGATTAACGGTCAGCAGTTTAAGGCAGAGCAGGGCAAGAAGCTCTTCGTTCACCACATCAAGGACGCTCAGGAAGGCCAGACTGTTGAATTCAACAAGGTACTGCTTGTTGACAATGAAGGTTCAGTACAGGTAGGTGCACCTGCCGTAGAAGGTGCAAAAGTCGTATGTGAGGTTGTGAACCCGCTCGTTAAGGGCGAGAAGGTTATCGTCTTCAAGATGAAGCGCCGCAAGGACTATCGCAAGAAGAACGGTCACCGTGAGCAGTTCACAGAGATAGCAATCAAAGAGGTAATCGCTTAAATTTAGGAGGAACAAGAAATGGCACATAAAAAAGGTGTAGGTAGTTCTAAGAACGGACGTGAATCAGCTTCTCAAAGATTAGGCGTTAAGATCTGGGGTGGCCAGAAGTGCATCGCAGGCAACATTATCGTTCGTCAGCGTGGTACAAAGCACAACCCGGGCTTGAATGTAGGTATTGGCAAGGATGACACACTCTATGCATTGGTTGACGGTATCGTTAACTTCCGCAAGGGTCGTAACGACAAGAGCACTGTTTCCGTAATACCCGAAGCTGAGGCTTAATTAAAATAAAAAAACTATTCCAAACAAACATATTAATCCCAATCTTCATCTACTTGAAGATTGGGATTAATGCTTTTATAAAAAACAGGAGTTAAATATTGCCGTAAAAGGATTTTTTTGTGTAATTTTGTATCTTGAATAGAATTATAACATACACAACGCATATTAATATTTAACTATTTAGCATATGCTTACACTTAAACTCATCAGTGAGGAAACTGAACGTGTTATCAAAGGCTTGAACAAAAAGCACTTTGCAGGTGCAGAGGAAGCCATCAACGAAGTTCTCGCTATCGACAAGCGTCGCCGCGAGACACAGCAGGAACTTGACAGAAACCTTTCGGAAGCCAAGAAGATGGCAGCTCAGATTGGTGCCCTTATGAAGCAGGGCAACAAGCAGGAGGCCGATGAAATAAAGGCTAAGGTTGCAGCAATAAAGGAGAACAACAAGGCTTTGGAAGAGACAAAGGCACAGGCCGAGAAAGACCTTATTGCCAAGCTCTGCACTATTCCAAATATACCTAACGATGACGTGCCCGAAGGTAAGGATGCGAGCGACAATGTTGTAGTAAAGGAAGGCGGCGAAATGCCTAATCTCCCTGAAGATGCGCTCTGCCATTGGGACCTTTGCAAGAAGTTCAATCTCATCGACTTCGACCTTGGTGTGAAGATTACAGGTGCAGGATTCCCTATTTATATAGGCAAGATGGCTCGCCTGCAGCGCGCACTTGAGGCTTTCTTCCTTGATGAAGCTCGCAAGAGCGGCTATCTTGAGGTACAGCCGCCATACGTAGTAAACGAGGCTTCTGGCTACGGCACAGGTCAGCTTCCCGACAAGGAAGCCCAGATGTACCAGTGTCAGCTCGACAACCTTTACCTCATCCCTACTGCTGAGGTTCCAGTAACAAACATCTTCCGCGACGAGATTCTCGACGAGAAGGATCTGCCAATCAAGCGTTGTGCTTACTCAGCTTGCTTCCGTCGTGAGGCTGGTTCATACGGCAAGGACGTACGTGGTCTGAATCGTCTGCATCAGTTTGACAAGGTAGAGATTGTGCGCATCGACAAGCCTGAGCACTCATACCAGTCGCTTGATGAGATGCTTGTACACGTAGAGGGTCTGCTCAAGAAGCTTGAGCTCCCGTACCACATTCTTCGTCTGTGCGGTGGTGACATGAGTTTCACATCAGCCATCTGCTATGACTTCGAGGTTTGGAGTGCAGCCCAGAAGCGTTGGCTCGAGGTTTCTTCAGTATCCAACTTCGAGAGCTATCAGGCCAACCGTCTGCATTGTCGTTATCGCAACGCCGAGACAAGAAAGATTGAACTGTGCCATACACTCAATGGTTCGGCACTCGCTCTTCCGCGTATCGTAGCTGCCATTATCGAGAACAATCAGACTCCCGAAGGCATCCGTGTACCGAAGGTGCTCGTTCCTTACTGCGGATTCGACATGCTCGACGACAAGAATTTCTAAATAGCAGACAACTTGTTTATAAATAACAAAGCCTGCATACAGAAGCAAAGAATAAAAGGAGTCAGTAAATACTGGCTCCTTAACTTCTTTTTTCTTCCTTTTTTTAATACTAATACCCTTTATCAAACCTAACTTAAAACAATAACATTACTACAACATGAACAAAATCGTACTGAAAAAGCAGTTCTCGGAAAAGGTTTATCTTTTTGAGATTGAAGCACCATTGATAGCAAAAAGTCGCAAGGCGGGCAATTTCATTATTGTGCGTGTTGGCGAAAATGGTGAGCGTGTGCCTCTGACTATTGCCGATGCTGACATAGAGCGCGGCACGATAACCATCGTAGTGCAGAAGGTAGGCCTTTCATCGACAAAACTGTGCAGCCTTAATGAAGGCGATTATATCACCGACGTTGTTGGTCCTCTTGGCAATCCTACTCACATAGAAAACTTCGGCACGGTAGTATGTGCTGGCGGTGGCGTTGGCGTAGCTCCTATGCTTCCCATCATTCGTGCATTGAAGGCTGCTGGCAACCGTGTATTGTCGGTTATTGCCGGACGTAGCAAAGACCTCGTAATACTTGAGGATGAGGTGCGCCAGAGCAGCGACGAACTTATCATCATGACTGACGACGGATCGTATGGCGAAAAGGGTGTTGTGACAGTAGGTATAGAGAAATTCATCAACCAGGAAGAGCACGTTGACAAGGTGTTTGCCATTGGTCCTCCTATTATGATGAAGTTCAGCTGCCTCATGGCACAGAAATATAATATCCCAGTTGAAGTTTCATTAAACACAATCATGGTTGACGGCACAGGTATGTGCGGAGCCTGCCGACTATCTATTGGCGGCAAGACCAAGTTTGTGTGCATTGATGGACCTGAGTTTGATGGAGCACTTGTCGATTGGGATGAAATGTTCAAGCGTATGGGTACATTCCGTGATGCTGAGCGTGAGGAAATGGAGCACTACGAGGAGCATTTGCGTGACGTAGAGAAAAAGGCTGTAACTACTGTATGCGCCACTTGCATGGATGTAGAGCCAACCAATGAGACTATTGAACAGCTTACTGACCGTAATGCAGAATGGCGTAAGGAATTGCGCGCTGCCATGAAGCCTACCGACCGCAAGGCTATAGAACGTGTACAGATGCCAGAACTCGACCCCGTATACCGCGCTACAACACGTACCGAGGAAGTGAACAAGGGTCTTACCAAGGAAATGGCTGTACGCGAGGCGCATCGTTGTCTCGACTGTGGCAAACCTGCCTGTGTTGAAGGTTGTCCGGTTAATATCAACATTCCTTCTTTTATCAAGAACATTGAGCGTGGACAGTTCCTCGCAGCTGCCAAGGTATTGAAGAGCACATCTGCCCTGCCAGCCGTATGTGGTCGCGTCTGCCCGCAAGAGAAGCAATGCGAAAGCAAGTGTATCCATCTGAAGATGAATGAACCTGCCGTGGCAATCGGATACCTGGAGCGTTTCGCTGCCGACTTCGAACGCGAGAGCGGAAACATTGCCATCCCCGATATGGCTCCTAAGAACGGCATTAAGGTAGCCGTGGTAGGTAGTGGTCCTTCGGGATTGAGCTTTGCCGGCGACATGGTGAAAATGGGTTATGAAGTACACGTCTTTGAGGCTCTGCACGAAATAGGCGGAGTACTGAAATATGGTATTCCTGAATTCCGTCTGCCCAACCGCATTGTTGACGTAGAGATAGAGAACCTGAAGAAGATGGGGGTTGTCTTCACTACCGACTGCATCATAGGCAAGACGATCACTACCGACCAGCTTGAGGCAGAAGGCTTTAAGGGAATATTTGTAGGTTCTGGTGCCGGATTGCCTAACTTCATGGGTATAAAGGGCGAGAATGCTCTGAACATCATGTCATCGAATGAATACCTGACACGTGTGAACCTCATGGATGCAGCCAATCCTCTCACCGATACTCCTATCAACATAGGCAAGCATGTACTTGTAGTAGGTGGTGGCAACACAGCTATGGACTCTTGCCGTACAGCCAAACGTCTTGGTGGCGACGTGACACTCGTTTATCGTCGCTCGGAGGCAGAGATGCCTGCTCGTCTTGAGGAGGTGAAGCACGCCAAGGAGGAGGGAATCAACTTCCTCACTCTTCACAATCCGATAGAATACATTGCCGACGAGAAGGGAGCCGTAAAGGCAGCCATACTTCAGGTGATGGAATTGGGCGAACCGGACGCAAGCGGACGCTGCAAGCCTGTTCCGGTAGAAGGCAAGACCGTAACGATAGATGTTGATCAGGTAATCGTGGCTGTAGGCGTATCGCCCAACCCGCTCGTACCTAACTCTATTAAGGGACTTGAACTCGGACGCAAGAACACTATTGCTGTTAACGAGCAAATGCAGAGCTCACGACCAGAGATATTCGCAGGTGGCGATATAGTACGCGGTGGAGCAACAGTTATCCTCGCTATGGGCGACGGTCGTAGAGCGGCTGCTGCCATGGACGAGAGACTGAGAAACAATTAACAAAAAACATGAGCCCTACCCCCAACCCCTCCCCCGCAGGGAGGGGAGTAATATGTACAGATTGCAAAGAAATCTCTCCTCCCTGCGTGGATGGGCTGGAAGTGGGGCTGTAATAAATTAACTAATATGTCAGGATTCTACACTATTATTTTACTTATTCTTTCTAACATTTTCATGACATTGGCATGGTATGGACATTTGAAACTTCAGCAGACAGGTGTGTCAAGCCATTGGCCATTGATTGGTGTTATTGCATTTTCATGGGGAATAGCATTTTTTGAGTATTGTTGTCAGGTACCAGCCAACCGTATTGGTTTTCAAGGCAATGGAGGCCCTTTCTCGTTAGTTCAATTGAAAGTGGTGCAAGAGTGCATCAGTCTTATTGTGTTCGCACTCATTGCTAACATTATGTTCCAGGGAGAGACCTTGAAATGGAACCACCTGCTTGCCTTCGTTTTCATTATTGCAGCCGTTTATCTCGTATTCAAGTAAACGGACAGAATGCGTTAGTTTCACGATTTATTATCTCAAGAAATGAGAACCCGCCAACAGATTCTTAACCATCAACTCTACAAGCAGTTTCAAAAGGCACTCACCGACTACTCTATGCTCGCCGACGGCGACCGTATCCTCATCGGACTCTCAGGAGGAAAAGACTCGTTGTGTTTGCTTGAGATGCTCGCACGTCGCCAGCGTATATTCAAGCCCCGAATAGAAGTTGAAGCCGTACATGTACGCATGAAAAACATCCATTACGAATCGGACACTTCTTATTTGGAACGATTTGCAAACGAACATGGAGTAAGACTACATGTCATCACCACAGAATTTGACGATACAAACAAAACAGACAAGCCAGCCTGTTTTCTATGCTCATGGCACCGCCGTAAGGCACTTTTCCGTTTTGCCCAGGATTTCAACTTCAACAAGATAGCCCTTGGTCACCACATGGACGACATCATACACACGGCTATGCTCAACCAATTCTTTCAAGGCTCATTCTCAACAATGCCAGCCGTAATGCAAATGACCAAGATGCTACTTACTATAATCCGACCTTTGTGTCTGCTCAAGGAGAGCGACATCAAGGAATATGCAAGCCTGTGCAGTTATGAGAAACAACTGAAGAATTGCCCTTACGAAAAAGTGTCCAACCGTACAGATATGCGGAGAGTATTTGAGGAGATAGAACGCATAAATCCGGAAGCGCGGTATTCTATTTGGCACGCTTTGGAAAAGGAAGGAAAAATCGTCAGCAAAAGCAATATATATTAAATGGTCAAGTAATATATATAAAATGGCAAAGTATTATATATTACTTGACCAAGTAGTATTATAATACTTTCTAAAGGGTTAAAATAATAAATAACGCTTTCTTTTTTGTACTTTCTTCTATTTGAGTTATCTTTGTAATCAAAAAGGAAAATACGACAATCACATGACAACAACCATTATTATCTTAGTTCTTTCGGCTGTGTTCTTCGCCATGGGCAAAGTTCGCTCCGACCTCGTCGCTTTGTGCGCCCTCGTCGCCCTACTGCTCACCGGAATACTCACACCTCAGGAAGCCCTGTCTGGATTTTCCAACTCGGTAGTAATAATGATGGTGGGACTGTTTGTTGTAGGAGGTGCCATCGTGCAAACCGGATTGGCAAAGAAAGCATCTGGTAAGCTGATGACCTTGGCAGGCGACAGCGAACTCTGTCTGTTTCTGCTGTTGATGGTAGTAACAGCGGTGATAGGTGCTTTCGTGAGCAATACAGGAACCGTAGCCCTAATGATGCCTATAGTAGTAAGTCTTGCGCAAAAGGCAAAAATGCGTGCCAGTCGACTACTTATGCCTCTTGCCTTTGCCAGCAGTATGGGCGGTATGCTTACGCTCATCGGTACTCCGCCCAACCTCGTCATTCAAGAAGCCCTGACCGAGAACGGTTTTGAGCCATTGAAGTTCTTCAGTTTCCTGCCCGTAGGTATTGTCTGCATAATCGTAGGCATAGTTGTGCTGCTGCCGTTGAGCAAGCACATCCTCAACGGAGGCAAGCAGCGCCAGGACGGCGAGACTGGCAAGAAGCGAGCCAAATCGCTCGATGACCTAATGGAAGAATACAATCTGAAGGGCAATCTCTCGGTATTCGCCGTAGGCAAGCTGTCAATAGCCAACAATAAAACACTTGCCGAGCTTGACATTCATCACCGCTACGGGCTGACCGTACTTGAAGTACGTCGCATCAAACAGCCCCGTTCACCACTGATGAAAGAAGTGGAACAGCGTCTTGCTGGTCCTGATACCAAGCTCACCGAAGGCGATATAGTATACGTAAGTGGTGATCCTGCACAAGCTATGCAGTTCGCTGCCGACATGAAGCTCAACAAGACAAGTGAGGAACTGGCTTTCTACGACATTGGTATAGCCGAGGTAGTGCTGATGCACAACTCACGTTTGTGTGGCAAAACTCTTAAAGAGACTGGATTGCGCCGTCTGTATAACGTCAATGCACTTGGTGTGCGTCGTGGCGAGAACTACATAACAGACGGCCTTGCAGACATGACATTCCGTCAAGGTGACATCATTCTGATACAAGGCAAATGGAAGAATATCTCGCGCATAGCCGACGTGGCCGACGGCATAGTTGTGATGGGACAACCATTGGAAGAGGCATCTCGCGTGACACTCGACTACAAGGCACCGCTCGCAGCAGCCATAATGCTATTGATGATTCTTACTATGGTGTTCGATTTCATACCCATAGCCCCCGTCACGGCCGTTATGGTGGCAGGACTGCTTATGGTCATCACCGGATGTATACGCTCTGTAGAAGCTGCATACAAGACCATAAACTGGGAGAGCATAGTGCTCATCGCTGCCATGCTGCCCATGTCGGTGGCATTGGAAAAGACAGGAGCATCGGCAATGGTAGCAAGTCTTCTGGCCGACAACCTCGGACAGGCAAGTCCTTATGCTCTGCTCGCTGGTGTCTACTTCACCACATCGCTTCTGACAATGTTCATCAGCAATACCGCAACAGCTGTACTAATGTCGCCCATAGCACTTACGTCAGCAGCAGCAATAGGCGTAAGCCCCTACCCCATGCTCTTTGCTGTGACATTGGGAGCAAGTATGTGCTTCGCCTCGCCATTCTCCACACCACCAAACGCACTCGTAATGCAGGCAGGCGGCTACTCGTTCATGGACTACATCAAGGTGGGACTGCCGTTGCAAATCATCATGGGACTGGTGATGATTGTGGTGTTACCGCTGATTTTCCCATTCTAAATAAAAAAGTTGTGCAAATAATTGAGTAACTTTGCACGATAATATAAAAACACAATAATATATGCCTTTAAGATTACCCGATAAACTCCCCGCCATCGAGCTCCTCAAGCAGGAGAACATATTCGTGATGGACAATTCACGAGCTACGAGTCAGGATATACGACCGCTTCGCATTGTGATTCTCAATCTCATGCCGCTGAAGATAACGACCGAGACCGATCTCGTGCGCCTGCTTTCCAACACTCCGCTGCAGATGGAAATATACTTCATGAAACTGAAGAGCCACACTTCCAAAAATACACCAATAGAGCACATGATGATGTTCTACAAAGATTTTGATGTATTGAAGAACGAGAAGTTTGACGGAATGATTATAACCGGTGCGCCTATAGAACATCTGGAATTTGAAGACGTGGGCTATTGGGACGAGATAACGCAAGTGTTTGAATGGGCCGACACTCACGTTACAAGCACTATGTACATCTGCTGGGCTGCACAAGCCGGACTCTATTATCACTATGGAGTACCCAAACACCAATTGCCAAAGAAGAAGTTCGGTGTGTTCCGTCAATATCCGCTCACTCCGCACATTCCCTTATTCCGTGGCTTCGACGACTCGTTCTGCATGCCACACAGCCGACATACAGAAGTAAGACGTGAGGATATAGAGAAGCACCTGGAACTGAACATTATAGCCGAATCGCCAGAGAGCGGTGTGAGCATAGTGATGGCACGTGGAGGAAGACAGATATTTGTCACGGGACACATGGAATACTCACCATATACGCTCGACAGCGAATACCGTAGAGACATGGGCAAACGTGACGATGTCGAAATGCCCAAGAACTACTATATAGGCGACGATCCAAGCCAAAAGCCACATGTAACATGGAGGGCTCATGCTAATCTGCTGTTCAGCAATTGGATAAACTATTATATCTACCAGGAGACTCCGTATAATATTGAGGAGATTGGGTAGAAGGAAAGTTCCACCCCACTACTTTTTATTCAAGCATTATGAATCAAAACAAAATACAACCACGCCACATAGAACTCCTCGCTCCTGCCAAGAATCTTGAGCATGGCATTATCGCCATTGACCATGGTGCCGATGCTGTGTACATTGGTGCCAATGAGTTTGGAGCGCGTCAGGCTGCCGGCAACAGTATCGAGGATATAGCAGAACTTGCCAAATACGCTCATAAGTTCGGAGCCCGTGTCTACGTAACAGTCAACACCATCGTATATGAAAACGAACTGGCAAATGCCAAGCAACTGCTACGGCACATTGTCAAGGCAGGCATTGATGCCATATTGGTGCAGGACATGGCTGTGGTTGAGATGATGAGAGAGGTAGCCTCAGAACCAGAAATGCAGGGACAGCGCATGCCAGAACTACATGCCAGCACACAGACAGACAATCGATCGGCCGAAAAAGCAGCATGGCTCACAAGCGTCGGCTTCAGTCGTGTAGTATTGGCCCGCGAATTGTCGCTTGACGAGATACGCGAGGTGCATAAGGCTGTACCACATACAGAACTTGAAGTGTTTGTTCATGGAGCCTTGTGCGTGAGCTATTCTGGAGCGTGCTATGCCTCACATCATTGCTTCAGACGTAGTGCCAATCGTGGCGAATGCGCACAGTTCTGTCGTCTGGCATTCGACCTTAAAGACAGTCGAGGTGATACAATACGCCGTGCGAGCCATCTGCTTTCGCTCAAGGACATGAAGCAACTCGATCGTTTGGAAGATATTATAGAAGCAGGAGCGACATCGCTGAAAATTGAGGGACGACTGAAGGATGCGGCTTACGTAAAGAATGTAGTTGCGGCATATAGCCAACAACTTGACGAAATAATTGAAGACAATCCTGGCAAGTACCGCCGTAGCTCATGGGGCAAGGCTGAATACACTTTTATTCCTAACCTTGCAAAAACATTCAACAGAGGCTTCACACACTACTTCCTTGATGGTCGGCGCGACGACATTTCTTCGTTCGATACTCCTAAGGCAATGGGCGAATATGTGGGCTACGTCAAGGAAATAAGACGTGGGTCGTTCAACGTTGCAGGAACGGCCATGTTTGCCAATGGTGACGGTCTGTGCTTCTTTACTCCCGACCACAAGCTGCATGGCTTCCGGGTAAACCGTGTAGAGAACAACCGCCTCTTCCCGCTATCAATGCCAGAAGAATTAAAGGCTGGTATGGCACTCTACCGCAACAACGATATGGTGTTTGAACGTGCTATGGAGAGCAAGACTGCCGAACGCAAACTGACACTTGATATGACTATAGGTGTTGACTGTGGCAAGATTGTGCTCAAAGCAATAGACGAGACAGGACGCAAGGCATTTGCCACACTCGACGAACCGCTACAGGAGGCGCAGAAGCCACAAAGCGAGAACATTATACGCCAACTCGAAAAACTGGGTAATACTATGTTCCGTCCTGGCAATACAAGACTGAATGGTGGTGTGGCAAGTCTGTTCATTCCATCAAGTAAACTCGCAGCAATGCGACGTGAAGTGATAGCACAGATAGAGGAACAGCCGATAGACATGGGCGGAAATGAAGATGTGCAGAAGAAGGCGTACGCAAGCAAAGAGAATAATATTGTCAACAAACGCTTTATTGAAGCAGAAAAGATTACTGCCGCCAATGTAGCCAACCACCGAGCTGAAGCCTTCTACGAGGAGCACGGAGTAAAGCATGCTGCCGCAGCCTTTGAATTGACCGACGGAGCACGCTCTGGCGCAAAGACTTACGGCACGCCACATGCCAACACTCCACTTATGACCTGCCGATATTGTCTGCGCTACGCTATGGGATTCTGCGTAAAAAGAGGTGGCAAGCAACCTACATGGAAAGAACCTCTATTCCTAGAGTCGGCAGACGGAAGACAGGTACGACTGACTTTCAATTGTGCGAAATGCCAAATGGAAGTTTACGCAACTGACTAACTTCTTGCAGAAGAAAGAGACTGAACGAAAAAACAAATAATAATGATGAGAGCCAGATTGATTATAGTAATGATTGTCGGACTGATGACTTTGTCGGGGTGCTACCACACCAAGACAAGGCAACACGACGCATATACAACAACCAACGCAATGAACTATGCCGACAGTTCGTTCTATAGTACTCATCATTACGCACAAAATTATAATTTCGTGGTGAAGAGCGACACGCTGTCGTTGCTACGCCAGCAACCTGAGGAGAAACTCAACGGATTGCATACCGACTCTTTCCTCGTGAAGAGAGGCGACCATCTGGTAGTTGTAGACATTCGATTGCTAAAGAATGACCCGACCGATTCTGTATGGATACAGTTGGCCCGCGACCAATACACATTCGGATGGATACACGAAAGCCGACTTATGCAGTCGGTAGTGCCTGATGATCCTATATCGCAATTCATATCTACATTCTCCGACACCCACTTGCTCGTGTTTCTTATCATTATTAGTGTAATAGCTATGAGTTATCTGGCTTACAGCATTAAACAGAAACACGTGAAGGCAGTACACTTCAACGACATACACTCGTTCTATCCCACTCTGCTCGCATTGACCGTTGCTATGGCAGCCACGTTCTATTCGAGCATACAACTGTTTGCACCTGATGTGTGGCGTCATTTCTATTTCCACCCATCACTCAATCCTTTCTCATTGCCTCCGATACTCGCCATTTTCATAGCATCGGTATGGGCTATGATAGTGATGGCAATAGCAACAATAGATGATGTCTACCACAAGTTGCCTTTCGCTCACGCTACACTCTACATGTGCGGTTTGGGAGCTGTCTGTGCAGCCAACTACATCATCTTCAGCGTGAGCACACTTTATTATATAGGTTACATATTACTTATAGCTTATATGACAATTGCTATAAGACAGTATGCCAAGAACAATTACTACCCTTATGTATGTGGCAACTGCGGGGCCAGACTTCGACATAAGGGAGTGTGCGACAACTGTGGAGCTATAAACTCATAAGAATAAAAGACTATTAAATAAAAAGCGACGCACCAAATACCAGAACGGCATAACGCAACAATTTGCCGATACTTATACTAATAAGCGAAATGGCAACATTGGCACGCATCAATCCGAGAGCTATCGTTATGGCGCTGCCAAGCAATGGCAAAAAGGCAAAGAATCCCATCCAGGCTCCTCGTCCTGCCATAAACTTTTCGGCTTTTTCAATACTCTCACGGCTTACATGCAGATAACGTTCAATCCATACAAGATTGCCCATCCTACCTACACAATAGTTAAATACCGAACCCAAGATGTTGCCTATCGTACCATAAACGACAAGCCATACCGGATCCAAGCCTGCTGCTTGCAAGGCCAGCATAACAGCCTCGCTGCTGAAGGGAAAGAAACTGCCAGCAAGAAATGCTGCAGCAAGCATTCCCCAATATCCCCAATCAACTAGAAAATTCAGAATCGTATCCATACATTACAAAATGTCAGAGCAAGCGTAGCCACAAGCATTAAGAAGAATACGAGATTTGTTACCAACGAATTGGTGAGCGATATGAAATGGCCTATCAGAGGTGAAGCACTCACAATAAGAATTGCAAGAAGGAAATGCATATTTGTGGGCTGAAATACCATAAAGATAAGAGTAAATACAATCATCACCGAGAAGAAATCGAACAGCATTCGTGTACGTATCTTGTCACGATAATTGTTCAGTCGGAAGTTAATCATTCCAACTATTGCCAAAAGAGCGACGAATGCTATGGTAAGAATTTGCGCCAAAGGAACATCAAGCCATACCGACTGTGAATCCAAACACAGAAGAGCAGCAAAATGGTCGTCAAACAACGACAACTGATCGGTAAAGGCATAATAGCCTGCTGCAAACCAATAAGGAACCAACAGACCCAACAAAGACGCTACATAAATACGAGCGCAACCATTCATTATGTTTGTGGCCATCAACACCCATATTACAGGTACAAAATACAATATCTGCACATAGTAAATGCTGGCCAAGCCAAGCATGGCGAAAGCATAAAACACCCTGCCTACAGAAGCACGGCTTTGGTAAGTACTGAAAAGAAACAGATAGAAAGCAATGAAGCACGTCTGCACAATGCCACACTTAATGTCAACAAAAAGGAAGTATGACATCACAGCCAAAACTATGAATGAGCACGACACCATACGACTGTAGATACGTATCAAGGCATTGGAGTTGTTGAGCTCCATCATTAAAAATGCAGAAACTGCGAGCAGAGCGAACTGTATCCACATATGCTCGCCAAACATACCACCCAACAGACACACTATAAAAGCATACACACCCGTTGCAGGCAACGAAATGCGGCTCTCGGCAACACGATTCTGAAATCTCTTTCTTCTCATTCCTTTTAATATTTATCTAAAAAGCCCCACTTTACATTAAGCACCTATATAAGCTTTACACTTTATATAAAAAGCCCCACCCCATGCCTGTTATATTGGCATTTGCTCACTTCACATCATACGGGGATGAAGGGCATGGGGCGAGGCTTATATATTTATTTACAGGTCCTGACCGATGTCACGACGGAAGTACTTGCCTTCGAACTCTATCTTCTGAGCCTCGGCAAACGATTTGGCAAGAGCCTCATCCTTGTCCTTACCATATGAGCTAACTGCAATAACACGTCCACCATTGGTAACAACGTCGCCATCCTTCATGGCTGTGCCAGAATGGAACACTACAGAACCTTCTACCTTGTCAAGACCATTTATGACATAGCCTTTCTTGTATGCTTCTGGATAACCACCGCTAACAAGCATAACGCATACAGCTGCACGCGGGTCGAACTCAATTGAACGCTTGTCAAGGTCGCCAGCTGCAACACCCTCAAAGAGGTCAACGATGTCGCTCTTAAGACGTAGCATTACGCTCTCGGTCTCAGGGTCGCCCATTCGGCAGTTGTACTCTATAACCATTGGTTCACCCTCTACATTGATAAGTCCGAAGAAGATGAAGCCCTTGTAGTCAATACCCTCTTCAGCCAGTCCCTCAACTGTAGGACGGATGATGCGCTCGTCTACCTTCTTCATCCAAGCCTCATCGGCAAAAGGAACCGGAGTAACGCTACCCATACCGCCTGTGTTCAAGCCAGTATCATGCTCGCCAATACGTTTGTAGTCCTTTGCCTCAGGAAGAATCTTATAGTTCTTGCCGTCGGTAAGAACAAATACAGAGCACTCTATGCCGCTAAGGAATTCCTCAATTACCACACGCGCAGAAGCATTACCAAACATTCCGCCAAGCATATCCTTAAGTTCCTTCTTTGCCTCCTCAAGTGTTGGTACGATAAGCACACCCTTACCTGCACACAGGCCATCTGCCTTGAGCACATAAGGAGCCTTGAGTGTCTCCAGGAACTTGAGCCCCTCTTCGAGTGTAGTGCCGTCGAATGTCTCGTACTTGGCAGTAGGAATATCATGACGCATCATGAAATGCTTGGCAAAATCCTTACTACCTTCAAGCACGGCACCAGCCTTTGAAGGACCGATTACCGGGATGTTCTTGGTGCGCTCGTCGTCGCGGAAATCATCATAAACGCCCTTTACCAACGGATCTTCAGGACCGACAACAACCATGTCAACGCCATTCTCAACGCAGAACTGCTTCAGAGCCTCAAAATCATCTGCCTTGATAGCTACATTCTCACCTACTGCTGCTGTTCCGGCATTACCGGGAGCTATGAAAAGTTTTTCACACTTGTCGCTCTGAGCGATCTTCCATGCCAAGGCGTGCTCACGGCCGCCGCTTCCCAACAAAAGAACTTTCATCTCTATAATGTTAAATTATTAATTATTAATGTTTAATTAGGGTGCCGAATTACAATATAAATTGTTTAGTGTCTAATGTCTAATGTACGAATCAATCACATTCATAACAATCAGACATTAAACACTAAACATTAAACATTTACTTCAAGAAGTCGAAGAAATACTGGCTTATACGCTCATGCAGATGAGTACTCTGATGTCCACGCATATTGTGAGGCTCGCCCGGATAAACAAAGAAGTCGGGCTGTGTGCCAGCTGCGATACAAGCCTTGAGGAATGTGAGGCAATGCTGAGGCACTACAGTAACATCGTTGTAGCCGGTAATAATCTGCAGTCTGCCCTTAAGATCCTTTGCCTTATAGAGCAGCGAGGTCTTCTTATAACCCTCGGGGTTGGTCTGCGGAGTATCCATATAGCGCTCACCATACATCACCTCATACCAATGCCAGTCGATAACCGGACCACCAGCTACGCCAACCTTGAATACGTCGGGATAGTTGGTCATAAGTGAGATTGTCATGAATCCGCCGAAGCTCCATCCGTGCACACCAATGCGGTCGGCATCTACATAAGGAAGACTCTTGAGATATTCCACACCCTTCATCTGGTCCTTCATCTCTTCCTGACCGAGCTGGCGGAATGTAGCCTGCTCAAACTCCTTGCCACGGTTTTCCGAACCACGGTTGTCGAGGATAAAGAGCAGATAGCCCTTGCTTGCCATATAAGTCTCCCAACCACGTGATCCGTAATGATAGCTTGCGTCAACATTATGAGCATGAGGGCCGCCATATACATATATAATAGTAGGATACTTCTTGTTGGGGTCGAAGTTGGTAGGCTTTACCATACGCCAATAGAGATCGGTCTGACCGTCAGCAGCCTTAACCGTACCACAGCTATATTCAGGCACATTGTAGCCCTTCCATGGGTCTTCGGCCTTGAAATAACTCTGACGCTTGCCATTCTCTGTATTTACAATGGCAATATTACGGGGAACGGTAGGAGTTGTGTAACGGTCGAATACATACTGTCCGCTTGCGCTAAGTGTGGCTGTGTGCCATCCCTTGCCGCCCTCGTCCATAAGAGTACGCTTGCCGTTGCGAGTGTCTACTACGAAGATGTTGCGCTGTATCGGGCTAAGCTCGTTTGAAGCAATCACAACACTCTTGCGCTTGGCGTTGAAGCCCAACACCTCAAGTACGACCCACTTGCCCGATGTAAGCTGCTTTATCTCGAGCGACTCTGTATTGTGTGCCATTCGGCTGCCATGCTTGCCGAGCGAGCAAAGGTAGAGATGGTTGTAGCCGTCCTTCTGGCTCTGCATGAGGAACTTGGTGTTGTCCCATGGCAAGAACATGATAGGATGCTGCGGTTCAACATATTTCTCGTCGGTCTCGCGATAGAGTTCACCAGTCTTCTCGCCGGTAGTAGCATCATAACTTACAAGACGGCAGTCGTTCTGGTCGCGGTTGAGTTCGAACATATAGATAGTCTTATCATCAGGACTCCATGCTATGTTTGTGAAATATCGGTCAGTTGGGTCGCCAGCCTTAAGATACACGGTATTGCCAGTCTTTGTGTCAAACACGCCTACAGTCACCTTATGTGAAGTTTCACCAGCCATAGGATACTTGTCGGGAGCGGCTTTGGCACAGCAAGTCTGAGTTTCGGGATGCTTGAAATAATCAATCTCCGGAATATCTACCTGCGGATAGTCGGTCACCATAGACTGGTCCATGCGATAGAAAGCCAGCTTTGTGCCGCTATTGCTGAAGTAAGTGCCTTTGTGAATGCCGAACTCGTCGCGATGAACGCTTTGTCCGTAAACAATCTCACGTGAACCGTCCTTAGAGAGCTGCCACTCCTTTACACCAAGGCGCAAGAAGAGGTTGTTGTCACGCAGGATAGCCATAGCACCACTCTTATAGTTCATTTCAAGAACATTGTCGCCCTCGCCAATCTCGTGGCTGCTTACAAGGCTGTGCTTCTTGAAGTCGACAACATATATCTTGCTGCCATTGCCCAACACTACTTCCGAACGGTCGGCATTAGGAAACTGGGCATTGTAGAGCGAACGTACCTTGATGTCCTTGGTGTTTGAAATCCATTGGTTGATTTCGTTTACAGAGAACAGCTTTGTCTCCTTTCCGGTCGACTTGTCTACCAGATAACACTCGGAAGCGTCTTGACGCACAAGCTGGTCGCCCCACCATGTGCAATAGCGGTTCTTGGGCACCATGTTGTGGAAGTTCTTGCCACCGAAGTTAAGGTCTTCAAGTGTGAACTCCTTCTGCTGCTGGGCACTCACAGTCAAGGAAGCCAACAGCCCGAATAACAATGTTGACAGATACTTAATCTTCATTATCAAATCTTTTTTTATTAAAACCTTTGCCACCCTTACGGTCGCTCTTAAATCCCTTTCCAAACGACTTCTCGCCATCGCGTCCACGTCCGAATGATCTGTCATCGTCGCGTCCACGTCCGAATGACTTGCCTCCACGCTTGCCAAACGACTTGTCGTCATCACGGTCGAAATGCTTGCCTCCACCACGACGGTCGTCATTGTCCTTACGACGCTCCATAGAGCGGAACTTAAACGAACGTATGTCGGCCTCAGCATTCTCTTCGTCCTCATCAAGACGCTTCTTAAACTCGCGGTTCTTCTTGAAGCGATGCTTTTCGGCCATCTGTCGCTTCTCCTCTTCGGTCTTTACGATGCCACCTTCCTGGCGGAAATCCTTCATAGTGCCGTCGAAGATGCTGTACTTGCGGAACTCGCACTCCAACGATCCGTTGTACACGGGAATCTTGATAGAAGGCTTCAAGCCGATAGCCTCGAAGCACTCCTGACGATAGCTCAGCACCCAAGCCTCGTTACCCATGAAGGCGTGCTTCAGACGCTCGCCTATCATCTTGTAGGTATTGAGCAGATTTGGAGTAGAGATACGTTCGCCATAAGGCGGGTTTACTACGAGAATGCTCTTCTCGGCAGGCTTTGTGAAGTCCTTGAAGTCGGCACAATCGATAGTAATGTCGTTGGTAAGACCAGCAGCACGCACGTTAAGACGAGCTGTGTTGACTGCCTTCATGTCGATGTCGTAACCATAGATATGGTGTGTAAACTCACGTTCCTGCGAGTCGTCATTATAGATAGTATCGAAAAGCTCAGCATCGTAATCAGGCCACTTCTCGAAAGCGAATTCCTTGCGGAACACGCCCGGACTCATGTTATGGGCAATAAGAGCAGCCTCGATGGCGAGTGTGCCCGAACCACACATAGGGTCAATGAAGTCGGTCTCGCCATGCCATCCGGTCATAAGAATCATACCAGCAGCAAGCACCTCGTTGAGCGGAGCCTCTACTGACTCCTGACGGTAGCCACGACGATGGAGCGACTCGCCACTTGAATCGAGCGACAATGTGGCAGCAGTCTCGGCAATGTGTATATTGAGACGGATGTCAGGATTGCTCACCGAGATATTAGGGCGGGTGCCTGTCTTCTCACGGAACTGATCGACAATAGCGTCCTTCACCTTATAGGTTACGAAACGCGAGTTGCGGAACTCCTCAGAATAGACCACAGAGTCAACCGAGAAGGTTTTACCTTTCTCGATGTACTGGCTCCAGTCAATCTTCTTGATTTCTTCATACACATCATCGGCCGAAGCAGCCTTGAATTTGGCTATAGGCTTAAGAATACGTATGGCCGTGTGAAGCTGGAAATTGGCACGATACATCATCTCCTTGTCGCCGGTAAACGAAACCATTCTACGGCCTATTTCCACATTGTTGGCACCCAACTGGGTGAGTTCTTTTGCCAGGACGGGCTCAAGTCCCATGAAGGTCTTGGCAATAAGTTCAAATTCATTCATTTTTATTTCGATAATATTTTTATTGTTTCTTACTGTTTTTAGCGATTTCTTGCGATAAAACCATTTGTCTGTTTGCTGTTTACGTGCTATTTAGCTTGGTTGTCGTTGGGCTGTCTGCCATTGGCAACGACATTATTGGGCTCAACATCCTCTGTCACCCACATATTAGCTCCTATTATGCAGCCGTCGCCAATCTTTACGCGCCCCAGGATTGTGGCGTTTGCATATATTATGACATCGTTGCCGATGATAGGATGGCGAGGAATGCCCTTTATAGGGTTGCCGTTGCAGTCGAGCGGGAAACTCTTGGCACCAAGCGTGACACCCTGGTAAATCTTCACATTGTCGCCTATGATACATGTAGCGCCAATCACCACACCTGTACCATGGTCGATTGTGAAGTATTTGCCTATAGAGGCTTGCGGATGTATGTCGATACCGGTTTCTGAATGCGCCATTTCGGTCAGCATTCGCGGAATCAGAGGTATTCCCAACAGAAAAAGTTCGTGTGCTATACGATAGTTTGCAAGAGCCTTGATGATTGGATAGCAAGCTATCACCTCGCCAGTATTGCAGGCTGCGGGGTCGCCGTTATAGGTAGCTATGACATCTGTGCTGAGAGTCTCACGTATTGCAGGCAGACGTCTTATCAACTCCGTAGCTACTTCCTTGGCGTGCTCTTTAAGACTATCGGTAGGAATGTCCGAATCTGTATCCAAGAAACACAATCCGGCAAGTATCTGTTCTTTCAGAAGTCTGTAAAGACGCTCTATGGAAACTCCGATATGAAATGGAAGCGTGTCGGCATTGACACTCGAATTTCCATAATATCCCGGAAAGAGTATGGCTCTCGACAAGGATACGATTTCTTCGAGAACCGCTCCGGAGGGCAACGGGCAATTGTCTTTATGCGAATGAAACATCCCCTTACAAGAGTCGGGAGATGAAAGTTGTTTTACCATTAAAGCCAAAAATTGTGTCAAATTCTTGTTAACCATCAGTTGATTTGAGTATAATTTTTATTATAGAAATTATGGTTACAAAATTAACAATAAAAATTCACACAGACAGCCATTTTCCCGATTTTTATTGGACACATCCTAAATTTAAAGCAACAAGTTACAACATCACCCTACCGATGGTATCTTTTTTCTCTGCCGAGCAAATAATTGTTTCCTCGGGAGAAAATAAAAATTCCTTCCCGAGGAAACTAAAAATCCATACAAAGCGGAGTGGCAAGCCCATACCAAGCGGTTTGTCATTTCATAGCTCAACAATTTCAGATTTTGACATTTTGACATTTTGACATTTTGACATTCTCCAATACCATTTGCGGTACGAACAACTTTATCACGAGCCTGGCATCGGCATCATAATAAGCCTGTATTCCGCTTGCACGCATGCCGGTAAAGTCTCCTATGTCGCGCATAATCTGACAACACACGAGATAGTCGAAATCGTCGGTATATGGAGTGAACAGCTTGTGGCTATCCACCCTTTCTGTGCATCTGTCCAATGTTGCGGTCAGCTGTACATATGAATTGCCATAGGGCGTGGTGGAACGCTGGGGAGGAACGCCTCCGTTTTTCCGCTTGAGTATGGCAAACAGATAATTCATCATCGTAAGTATCTCGTCCATCGAACAGATACGGTAACGGGTGTGTACGGTCTGATTGATGAGTGCTGTATAGAGCATACGGTAGTAATTGGCAAGCTCGCGCAAGGAGACGAGTCCTTCCTGTGTCAATTCGCCGCCGTCGAGCACCTGTCTGATTCTTGACGGATAATACATAGTCTCATGCTTGAGCGACGAGAGGCAATTGTCTACCACACTATTAGAAACATAAAGGCGGTCGCACTCCATAGTCTGACGACGCAAAGCATCCTTGGCGAGCTCCTCCTGTTCATGCATTTCTCTCTCACGGTTCAGGTCTTCCTCCACGCTATTACGTATGGCTTTCACCACATTGTGCAACTCCTTAGGTCGGCGGTCGGCAGTACGTTTTGCATTCTTACCGGGCGAATCTTCGGGCCATAACGTGTCAATACGTTTCAGTTTCTCCTCCGACGGTATTGTCTCGTCAGTCAGCACACGGTTTATCTCAGCTATCTTGTCTACACACAGACGGTAATACATACGATGCCGGTAATAGAGCAGATAGTAGGCGGGGAAGATGCTCACAAACATCACTATAAGCATTATCATAGCCACACTACGGTTGCTTTCGGCCTGCTGCATGGTCTTCACATACGATGCTATTGTGTTGTCGGCACTACACTCGCGGAAGAGCTGTATGTAGACGGCATTGTTGTACGAATACAGATTCCAGTCGCGTAGCGCCAAGGCAGCCACGGCAGTCTCATTACGCAAGTCGAGTATCGTTCCGTAGTTGGCTTTCACGCTGTCGCGAAACCATTGCAGTTCGGCAGCAACAGCAGGATAGTCGCCGTTGAGTGTCATCAGCCTTTTTCTTCGGGATGCGTTCGGGATGCGTTCGGGATAAATTCTGTTGAGCAGTCTTATACAGCTGTCGGCAAATACAACGGTACGCTTATACTGGCCCTTAATATTGCAGTTGTAGGCGCTGTCGGCATAGGCTCTGGCTCTTGTTTCCATGTCTGCAATATTGTTAAAACGTTCGGTTGAAGCAAGCGTCATAACACATTGGCACACAAGAAGCACAGCAACAGTCAGCATACGCTTAACGCCCTTGGGCAGACGGAAGAAGAAGCGGCTGCCCTGCCCCACTTCGCTTTCTGCCGAGATAGAGCAAACGCTGAATATAGAACTTGTCTTGCGATACTTGTCAATAATTCCCTTGCAATTGATAAGTCCGAACCCGTGTCCGCCTTCCGTCTTATCATTGGCTGAGTCTTTTATGATTTTTCGGGTGAACAGTCCGTCAAGCTGTTCTTTACTCATTCCACTACCATTGTCGGCTATGGATATTTCCACATAATCGTCGGCTTCCTCGGCTGTGACCTTTACCTCACCACCTTCTGGAGTATATCGGCGTGCGTTTTCGGCTATGGTATTGACCATGAATAAGGTAAGTACCGGGTCGGCTTTCACAACAGCGTCGTTATCGTCGACATGAAGTGTTATTCCATGACGCAGATAGTCAGTCGCATTTCGTCTGATTACGTCAAACACGTCCTTAACCATAAAGCTCTTGATGTTAAGTTGAAGTCCGCCCTGCTTCAGGCGAATCCACTTGGTAAGTTGCTGGTTGCACTCGGCTATGGAGTCAACCAGTTGGCCTGCATAAGCAAGGTGTTCGTCGCGCGACTCAGGAGTACAATTTCCCTCAGACACAATATCAAACTCACGTGTCAATCGGTTGATGAGCGGAACCACGCTCGAGGCAATCATTATCTTAGTGCGCTGTTCGACGCTTATTTCGCCATAATGTTCTTTCTGGCTTTTCTTCATGCTCGCCTCGTCTTCGGTCTCTTCTATCTCCTCCTGCTTCTCCTCATACTTGGCCTCACATTTCTGCTTCCATTCGTCCAGAGGCGCCAGCAACTTGTCGGTCGACACCATTCTGCGTTGCTTGTGGCGCAGATATCCGAAATATGACAGTAATCCAATGATAATGGCTATCAGCACTATTACGGCCACAATCATAAAGTCGAGCTGGCGCAGGGAAAACGACAGCTGCTCGGCTCGTGCCTCAAGCTGCCTATCCTGTCGGGTGCGTTCCTGAAGATCGAGATAGATGTTGCGGTTGTAATCGCTTCGTTGCTTGTCGCCCATTGCCGAGCACACTATCGACATCTGCTCGCGTATTGAAGCCACAAGGTCGGGCGCAGCATTTATTGCCGTATCCTTCTCCAGCGCATTCGTAAGGCAGGCATAAGCCGAATTGTAATCGCCAATATTACGATAGGACGTGGAAAGTGTACGCCACGCTCCCGATATCTGGTAGACGTCACCATAAGCTTCGAAAAGTGTCAACGCACGTTGTGCAAGATTGCCCGAAAGCAGGCTGTCAGGCATCTGGTCGACGTTGACAAAGTCTATTTCCTGCAAGTTGTCGGCTGTCAGTCTGCGTCTGTCGTCGTCGTTCTGCAGGTGCTCGCTTATTGCCTGTAGGGAGTTGGCTTCCCAATATCGGTAATGATACTGTCGCGACAAGAGATAGCACCTCATAAGATTATCGAATTCGGCCTGCACAACCCGCTCATGAGTTGTGCCCGAAAGAATTCCTCCCGAACCTACATTATAGTAATAAGCCAGCAATTGGGCAGTATCCCTCACTACGTCGCCACCCGCATCAATCGACATCAAAGCCTCGGTAGACTGGCGTAGCTGCCCCAAGTAATAAAGATAAGCCGAATAAACTATGGCGAATTCACTTCGGGCGTAGATAAGTCGGGCACGCTGGCGCTCGTCGAGCAACCCTTCGTCCTCGTGTATCCGTTTAAGGCAGTCTTGAGCATGCTGCAGATAATGATAGAAGTTCTTGTTCTCCGAACGGCGCTGGCACAGGCGCATAAGCTGAACATCGCTCACAAGCTGTTCTATCTGATTGTCAGTCTGTTCGGGTATGCTTGTAAGTATAGTGAAGGCCCTGGCGTAGTTCATACGGGCTATCTCTACAAATGCCAGATTGTTCAAGGCTTCGGCACGCACGTCGTCATAATTTTGCGAGAGCTCAAGCGCACGTTTGGCATACGCTCGTGTGGAATCCAGATTCCGGTAATGATAGCTGTACGAAACATCGTTCAGCCTGTCCACCTCGGCACGATTGCCCGTATCGGAGCACGCCACCGATAGCAAAGCCGCTACCGCCAACGGCAATAACGTCAGGAGGGTATGAATATATCTGTAGAGTATTGTCTGTATCTGCATAAGTTGTTATAGGGAAGCTTAAGTTGTAATAAGAACAAGCGTTCATGACCTTGGCCTATTAATGCAAATTTAAGTATAAAAATCGGAAATGACATTATGTTGTTACATAAAAAACACGGTTTCCAATATATACGCCACGGAAATTGGTCTTTTTTTATTAATTTTGCACAATCGAACACAATAAAGACATTATATATTATGGATATAAAGAAATCGGAATTTACGATATCGGCAGCTACAGTAAGCCAATGTCCTAAGGACACAAAGCCCGAATTCGCCTTCATCGGCCGTTCCAATGTTGGCAAGTCGAGCCTTATCAATATGCTCTGCAATCACAAGGGACTTGCAAAGACATCGGCTACTCCAGGCAAGACGCTGCTCATCAATCACTTCATAATCAACAACGAATGGTATCTTGTCGACCTTCCGGGCTACGGATTTGCCAAGCGCTCGAAGACCGTACAGAAGAAGCTCGACCAGATGATAACATCGTACATACTCCAACGCGAACAGCTCATCAACACGTTTGTGCTTATCGACATACGCCACGACCCGATGAAGATTGATACCGACTTCATCAACTGGCTTGGCGAAAGCTCTGTACCCTTTGCCATCATCTTCACCAAGGCCGACAAGCTCGGACCGGTCAAGGCCAAGCAGAACGCAGCCAAATGGATGAACTCGCTCAAGGAGCAATGGGAAGAACTGCCACCTTATTTTATTACAAGTTCGGAGAAGAAGACCGGACGCGATGAGGTGCTGACCTACATCGAAGACATTCTGAAATCACTTAAGGAGGGAGAATAACAGAATATGACACCAATACTTGACGTTCAAAACGTGTCAAAAGCCTTCGGGGCACACGTACTCTTCGAGAACATCTCGTTCTCGATAAGCGAAGGCCAGCACGTAGGACTCATAGCCAAGAACGGTACGGGCAAGACCACCCTACTCTCGCTCTTGTCTGGCAAGGAGCCAGTCGATTCAGGCAGCATCATATACCGCAAGGATGTGCGCGTGGGGTTTCTTGAGCAGCAGCCCAAGTTCGACCCGGAAGAATCTGTGCTCGATGCCTGCTTCAACCACAACGGCGACCCCGACAAGATTCTCAAGGCAAAGCAGATACTTACGCAGCTGCGCATTACCGACCTCAATCAGCCTATGGGACAATTGAGCGGCGGTCAGCAGAAACGCATAGCCCTTGCAAATGTCCTTATTACCGAGCCCGACCTGCTTATACTCGACGAGCCTACCAACCACCTCGACCTTGAGATGATAGAATGGCTCGAAGGCTACCTTTCAAGGGGCAACAAGACGCTCCTGATGGTGACACACGACCGCTACTTCCTCGACCGCGTGTGCAACCTCATTCTCGAACTCGACAACCATACCATATATTCCTATCGCGGCA
Source organism: uncultured Prevotella sp. (assembly GCA_900546575.1). Classification (GTDB taxonomy): domain Bacteria; phylum Bacteroidota; class Bacteroidia; order Bacteroidales; family Bacteroidaceae; genus Prevotella. The sequence goes on along the minus strand of URDM01000005.1, from coordinate 28,130 downwards.
ACTTCCGCTACTATATGGAGAAGCGTCAGGAGCGCATCGATGCCACACGTGCCGAAATAGAGCGTGCCAACAATCTATATCGCCGCGAACTGGAATGGATGCGCCGACAGCCCCAGGCACGTGGACATAAAGCACGCTACCGTGAGGAGGCGTTCTACGACCTTGAAGCCAAGGCAAAGCAACGCATGGAAGAACGACAGATGCGACTCAAGTCGAAGAACGTGTACATCGGCTCGAAGATATTCGAGTGCCAGTATGTGTCGAAGGCTTTCGATGAAAAAGTCATCCTCAAAGACTTCTACTACAACTTCCAACGCTTCGAGAAGATGGGAATCGTAGGCAACAACGGCACGGGAAAATCTACGTTCATCAAGATGTTGCTTGGCGAAGTTGGCCCCGACAGCGGACAGTTTGACGTAGGCGACACGGTACGGTTCGGCTACTTCTCGCAGGACGGAATGAAATTCAACGACCAGCAACGCGTAATCGATGTGATATCCGACATAGCCGAATACATCGACTACGGCGGAGGCAAGCACATTACGGCAGGACAACTGCTGCAGCATTTCCTCTTTACCCCCGAACAGCAATACGACTATGTGTACAAACTCTCGGGAGGCGAACGACGCAAGCTTTACCTCTGTACGGTACTTATGCGCAATCCCAACTTCCTCGTACTCGACGAGCCTACCAACGACCTCGACATACAGACGCTTGAGGTGCTGGAGGAATATCTGCAGGACTTCCCAGGATGCGTCATAATAGTATCGCACGACCGATTCTTCATGGACAAGATTGTCGACCATCTGCTCGTGTTCCGTGGCAACGGTGAGATAAAGGACTTCCCCGGCAACTACACCCAGTTCCGCGAATGGGAGTCGCTCAAGCCCAAGGCCGAAACAGCCGACAAGTCCAATGCCACCTCTGAAAAGAAGGAGAAGAGAGAGTTTGTAGGCGAACAACGACGCAAGAAGACGTACAAGGAAAAGTGTGAATTCGAACGTCTCGAAAAGGAAATAGCAGAACTTGAGAAGGAGCAGAAGCAGATTGAGGAGGAACTTTGCAGCGGAACGCTTTCTATAGAACAGCTCACCGAGAAAAGCAAACGACTGCCCATTATCAAGGAAAGCCTCGAAGAAAAGGAGATGAGATGGCTCGAACTGTCTGAAATTGACTGACAATCTCCCTTTTTTCAGAATTATTAAAAAATAAAAGTGCTTAAAGATTAACGCATATAAATATTTTTGTGTAAGTTTGCAACTGTTACCAATAACCTGACGAAATTACACATTATAATATGATATACGTAGCTTTAAATAATACCAGACCTAAAAGAAGGCTCACATTCTATCTCGCCATGGAAGAATACATTGCCCGCCACCTCGACAAGGGCGAGTATTTCTTCATGTGGCAGGTTGACCCGACTGTTATCTTCGGACGCAACCAGCTCATACAGAACGAGGTGAACATAGAATATTGCCGACAACACAACATACAAACCTATCGTCGCAAAAGCGGAGGAGGCTGCGTCTATGCCGACATGACCAACATCATGTTCTCGTACATAACACCCGACGAGAATGTGAGTCTGACATTCAGCAAATATATAGATATGGTGTCGGAAATGCTGCGCAAGCTCGGAATACCTGCCGAAACAAGCGGACGCAACGACATAATGATAGAAGGACGCAAGGTGTCGGGCAACGCCTTCTATCACATACCCGGACGCAGCATAGTACACGGCACCATGCTATACGACACAAACATAGAGAATATGGTAGGCGCAATAACGCCATCGTGCGAGAAACTCGTGTCGAAAGGAATACAAAGCGTGCGCCAGCACATCACACTCCTGAAGGATCACATCAGTCTGGATATAGAAGAGTTCAAGGACTTCACACGACGCAACCTTTGCGACAGCGAAATCATTCTCGACGACGAAGCAATAGCCGAAATAGCACACATCGAAGAAGAATACCTCACACCCGAATTCATCTACGGCAACAATCCAAGCTACAACATAACCCGTAGCGGACGCATTGAGGGCGTAGGCGACTTCGTGATAAGCATGGAGATGAAGAACAATGTGATAAAAGACATCGACATCAAGGGCGATTTCTTCCTCGTGGGCGACATCGGACAGCAGATTATAGCCAAGCTGCAAGGCACAGCCTACACTATGGATGCAATAAACGCAGCCCTGCCTGACCAGCTCGACAACGTGATTCTCAACCTGAAGAAGGACGACTTTGTCAATCTTCTGACGAAATACCCCAACAACTAAAATAAAGAAATATCATTAAACCTTACAAATACTAATCTTTTATGGAAAAGAAAACGTGCCTTTATGACAAACATGTAGCTCTCGGAGCCTTGATGCAACCCTTTGGCGGTTTTATCATGCCAATCCAGTATTCAAACATCGCCGACGAGCACAACGCCGTACGCCAGCATTGCGGAGTGTTTGATGTTTCACACATGGGCGAAGTGACCGTAAAGGGTCCTGACGCCGAACGATACGTCAACCACATCTTCACCAACGATGTGCGCGGAGCCGAACCAGGCAAGATTTTCTACGGAATGATGTGCTATGAGAATGGCGGAACCGTTGACGATCTGCTCGTGTACAAGATGGCTGAGAACGACTTCTTCCTCGTAATCAACGCTGCCAACATCGACAAGGACGTAGAATGGATGGAAAGTCATCTGGAGGGATACGACGTGGAGTTCAAGAACTGCTCGGAACAATACGGACAGCTTGCCGTGCAAGGTCCTGAGGCAGAGCAGGTGGTAGAGGAAGTATTGGGACTGGCTTGCAAGGAGCTAATATTCTACACAACCAAGACCATCGACGTAGCTGGTGAGACAGTTATCATCAGTCGCACAGGCTACACAGGCGAGGACGGATTCGAAATATACGCTTCACACTCCTACATCAACGAGCAATGGGACAAGCTGCTGGCCTCAGGCCGTTGCAAGCCTTGCGGACTCGGATGCCGCGACACATTGCGCTTTGAGGTAGGACTTCCACTCTATGGCGACGAACTTTCCAACGAGATTTCACCCGTAATGGCAGGATTGAGTATGTTCTGCAAGCTCGACAAGCCCGAATTCATCGGTAAGGAAGCACTCGTAGAACAGAAGACCAACGGTGTAAGCAAGCGAGTGATTGGCATCGAGCTAAGCGACCGAGCCATTCCACGCCACGGCTACAAGATTCTGCACGAAGGCGAAGAGGTTGGCGAGGTGACCACAGGCTATCATACTATTTCTACCGACAAGTCGGTATGTATGGCTCTTGTTGACGCACGCTATGCCAAGCTCGGCACAGAACTTGAGGTACAGATCCGCAAGAAGACTTTCCTCGGCGTAGTGGTGAAGAAGCGCTTCTACGACAAGCATTACAAGAAATAATTAAAACTAATAACTTATATATAAACAACTAACAACTAATAACATTTATGGCAAAAGTAATTGAAGGACTCTACTATTCTGAGTCACACGAATATGTAAAGATAGAAGGCGATTTCGCATATGTAGGCATCACAGATTATGCCCAGAACGCACTCGGCAACGTGGTTTACGTCGACCTTCCCGAAGTTGACGACGAAGTTGAGGCTGACGAGGATTTCGGCGCAGTAGAGAGCGTTAAGGCTGCAAGCGACCTCATCTCGCCCGTAACCGGTACTGTAGTAGAGGTGAACGAAGCCCTCGAAGACAAACCCGAACTGCTTAACGAGAATCCGTTCGAAAACTGGATCATCAAGGTTAAGCTCTCTGACACAGCCGAGATTGACAACCTCATGGACGCACAGAGCTATGAGGATTTCTGCAAGGCATAAAGAAATCTGAAATCTTACGGATACAACAAGTCAAGGAGTAGGGAATCAGGAGAATAGCGGAACGTTTAGCATAAGCAAGGACTCCGCACTCCCGGTTCCCAGCTTCTGATTTACTGTATACTCCCCATTCCTAACTATTAATATCCCCTAATCAAACTATGAACTTCAAGTATTTTCCCCATACCGAGGAAGAGATAAAGCAGATGCTTGCGAAGGCCGGAATGGAGTCGCTCGACGACCTCTACTCTGACGTGCCCGAACAGATACGTTTCAAGGGAGAATATGACTTGCCCGAACCCTTGAGCGAAGCAGGCATACGTACATTCTTCGAGAAATTAGGCAACAAAAACAAGCGTCTCACGGTGTTTGCCGGAGCTGGATGCTACGACCATTACACTCCGGCAATAGTGCCAAACATCATATCACGCTCTGAATTCCTCACAAGTTACACCCCTTATCAGGCAGAAATTTCGCAGGGAACACTCCATTACATATTCGAATATCAGAGTATGATGGCAGAATTGACCGGTATGGACATTTCCAACGCGTCAATGTACGACGGATCTACCGCCACAGCCGAGGCAGCAATCATGGCTATGGCTTCGACAAAGAAGACCGATACCGTGCTGATTTCTGGCACAGTAGACCCGAAAATCGTAGATGTTGTGAAAACTTACGCACATTTCCACGGATTTAACGTAGAAATGATAGCCCAAAACGATGGTGTTACAGACAAGGCGCAGATGGACGAGCGTCTTGGCAAGGGTGGCGTGGCTGGCGTTATCGTACAGCAGCCTAACTATTATGGCATTGTGGAAGACTACGCAGGATATGCAGATTCTTGCCACGCCAACAAAGCCCTGTTCGTAATCAACAGCATAGCTGCCGACCTTGCCCTACTTAAGACTCCAGGCGAATGGGGTGCCGACATAGCTGTAGGCGACGGACAGTCGCTGGGCATCCCGATGGCGTTCGGAGGTCCGTCAGTAGGCTATATGTGCTGCACAGAGAAACTGATGCGCAAGATGCCTGGACGCATCGTCGGACAGACTCTTGACAATCGCGGACAACGTGTATTCGTACTCACTCTGCAGGCTCGCGAGCAGCATATACGCCGCCAAAAAGCTACGTCAAACATCTGCTCTAACGAGTCGCTCATGGCTCTCTTCGTCACCATTTATATGTCGGTTATGGGCAAGGAAGGACTCAAGGAGGCTGCACAGATATCATACGACGGAGCACACTATCTGCACGACCAGCTGATAGCTACAGGCAAGTTTGAGGACAAATACCCACAAGGCTTCTTCAACGAGTTCTGCGTAAGCTATAAGGGCAACGTTGACAGCCTGCAGAAACGATTTATCGAAAACGGAATATTGGGCGGCATAAAGATTGACGACAACACCCTGATGTTTGCCGTAACCGAGAAACGCACGAAGCAAGAAATTGACCAACTCGTAAACATTGTGAAGGAGGAAACGCTATGAACAACCGTCTTTATGGAAATCTGATTTTTGAATTGTCGCATCCCGGGAGACGCGGTTATTCCCTCCCCCAAAACGAGTTTGGACATCATGAAGTGCCAGAAGCCATGCGACGTAACGATGACGCCCAACTGCCTGAGTGCGACGAGCTTACCGTTATACGCCACTACACTAATCTGAGCGCCAACAACTTCGGCGTAAACAACGGATTCTATCCGCTGGGAAGTTGCACGATGAAGTACAACCCTATTATCAACGAAGAAGTGGCTGCCATGCCCCAGTTTGCCGAACTGCATCCCTTGCAGCCAGAGCAGACATGCCAAGGAGCATTGCAGCTGTACTACGAGATGCAGAAGAGCCTGGCGGCAATAACCGGTCTTGAAGAGTTCACGCTCAATCCCTTTGCAGGTGCTCACGGCGAGCTTACCGGACTCATGATCATACGCGCCTACCACCAGAGCCGTGGCGACATGAAGCGTACAAAGGTGATTGTACCAGACTCTGCACACGGCACCAACCCTGCTTCGGCTGCTGTATGCGGACTGGAAATTGTTGAGGTAAAATCGACAGCCGACGGAGTCGTCGACACGGAAGACCTGCGCGGACTGCTCGATGACACCGTAGCTGCCATGATGATGACCAATCCCAACACGCTTGGTCTCTTCGAGTGCAAAATACCTGAAATACAGCAGCTCGTACACGAATGTGGCGGACTGATGTATTACGACGGAGCCAACCTCAACCCGATGCTAGGCGTATGCCGTCCGGGCGACATGGGATTCGACGTGATGCACATCAATCTGCACAAGACATTCTCAACACCTCACGGAGGCGGTGGACCAGGTTCAGGTCCTGTAGGCGTACGCAAAGGTTTGGAGCAGTTCATGCCCGTACCTAAGGTAGAAAAGGATGGCGACACATACAAGATAGTAGGCTGCGACGAGGGCAACATACACGTAGGCGAATTCTTCGGCAACTTTGCAGTAATGATGCGCGCTTATGCCTATATTCTCTCGCTCGGCAAAGAACACATACGCATGGTAGGACCACTCGCAACGCTCAATGCCAACTACGTGAAGGAGTCGCTTAAGGACGTCTACGCCCTGCCAATTCCTACAGTATGCAAGCACGAGTTTGTATTCGACGGACTCAAGGACAAGTCGACCGGCGTAACCACTATGGACGTGGCAAAGCGTCTGCTCGACTACGGCTACCACGCTCCTACCATCTATTTCCCGCTGCTATTCCACGAGGCTATGATGATAGAGCCTACCGAGAGCGAAAGCAAGGAGACTATCGACGCATTCATCGAAGTACTCAGACAGATTGCAGAGGAAGCCAAGACCAATCCAGAGGAGGTGAAGACCGCGCCTCACAACACTCCTGTAGGACGTGTTGACGACGTATTGGCTGCCAAGCACCCTATTCTCACTTGGAAACAGATGAACCAATAGCATTCGAACACAACAACAGATATGATACATTCGGATTTAATTATCATAGGCTCGGGTCCGGGCGGCTATCGTGCCGCCCACCATGCTGCCTTGCACGGACTATCGGTTGTCATCATCGAGAAGGCTGAAGCTGGAGGCACATGCCTCAATCGTGGCTGTATACCCACCAAAACACTCTGCCGCAACGCCGAAATAGTAGACACGCTACGCCATGCCGACACATTCGGACTTATGGGCGAAGGCTACTCACTCGACTTCGGCCGGGTGATTGAGCGTAAGCAAGAGGTTGTTGGTCAGCTGCGCAGCGGAGTGGAAACACTCATGCAGACACCTGGCATTACGCTCGTGCGAGGAACAGCCTCATTTGCTGATGCTCATACAGTAGCCGTTGGCAACGAGCAGTACACGGCCGAAAACATCATAATAGCCACAGGCAGCGATTCAAAGTGTCCGCCTATAGAGGGAACCACATTGCCGGGAGTTGTCACTTCAACCGAACTGCTTGATATCGACCACCTGCCCAAACGCCTGTGCATCATAGGCGCAGGAGTGATAGGCATGGAGTTTGCATCGGTGTTCAGCAGCTTTGGCAGCAACGTAACGGTAATAGAGTTTCTTAAGGAATGTCTGCCCGTGCTCGACTCCGACATTGCCAAGCGCCTGCGTCAGACCATAGGCAAGCGTGGTGTAGAATTCTATATGCAGTCGGCTGTAAAGTCGATAACGCAGACCGATGCCGAAGACGGAACCAAACAGTTGACTGTAAGCTTCGAGAAAAAGGGCAAACCTGTTAGCATAGATGCAGATATGGTGCTTATAGCTACCGGACGCAAACCCTGCACAGAAGGTCTCGCACTCGAACAGGTAGGCATAGAACACTCGCCTAAAGGCATAGTGGTAGACGATGATTTCCAGACTAACGTTAGTGGCGTATACGCCATCGGCGACGTCAACGGACGCTGTCTGCTGGCACATGCAGCCACATTCCAAGGTCTGCATGTGGTCAATCGCATACTCAACCGCCCCGATGACATCCGCTTCGACGTAATGCCATCTGCCATATTCACCAATCCCGAGGCAGCAAGCGTAGGATTGAGCGAAGACCAGCTGAAGGCCGAGCAGCGCGCCTACGAGTGTCGCAAGGGTTTCTACCGCTCCAACGGCAAAGCGCTCGCTATGAACGAGACCGACGGAATGATAAAACTCCTCGTTGATACAGCCAATGACCAGAGGATAGTAGGATGTCACGCATTTGGTGCCCACTCAGCCGATATGGTACAGGAGATTGCAGCATTGATGAACAGCGGCACTACACTTCAGCAGCTGGCCAACATCATACACATCCACCCTACCCTGTCTGAAATTTTGCACGACATGGCTTTATAATTAAAAGTTATAAAATAATCAAGTAGGAGGTAAATACTAATTTGTGTTTACCTTCTATTTTTATATATGATATAGCCTCAGTACTTATGCCTAGTACTGCAATAATCCAACGAAGACACTATAGCATCAATATAAAATAAGAAAAAAACATTACAAAAAACTCGTTGTACATCCACACTAGGAGAATGTACAACGAGTTTTTAGTTATTTATAACCAAAGTTTTAGCGTAGTTAGCTTTATCTTTACATATTCAGACAAGCCAATATTTTCTATCAATATATCCTTTATAAATATTGCCTCAAAGCAGCAAGCAATTCATTATTCTCATTCTTCGAGCCTACTGTTATGCGCAGACAGTTATGGCAAAGCTGCACATTGTTGCGATTGCGCACAACGATGCCACGGTCGATAAGGTAGTTGTAGATATGTGGAGCATCGTTCACCTTGGCGAGGAAGAAATTGGCATCGGTTGGATAAACCTTCTCACAAATGGGTAGCTGACCGAAAGCCACTACCATTCGCTCACGCTCCACAACAATGGTACGCACCCACTTCTCCACCTCAAACGCATCCGAAAGGCGCTGAATAGCAAAGTTCTGGGTAAGTTCGTTGACATTGTAAGGATACTTCACCTTGCTGAACAACTCGATAATTTCCTTACTTGCAAATGCCATACCAAGGCGAATGGCAGCACATCCCCAAGCCTTGCTCATAGTGTTGAATACAATCAGATTGGGAAATTCGGCCAATCGCGTACGCCACGCACGAGCCTTGTTGAAGTCGGAATAAGCCTCGTCGACTACAACAATACCGCCAAACGTAGTGAGTATCTTCTCTATTTCGACAGCATTCAGAAGATTGCCCGTAGGATTATTTGGAGAGCACAACCATATTATCTTCGTGCGGTCGTCGCAGGCAGATAGCATAGCATCGGCCGAAATCTGAAAGTTGTCGTCAAGCAGCACCTTGCGATATTCCACGTCGTTGACATCGGCACAAACCTTATACATACCGTAGGTAGGTTCCATGGCCACCACGTTATCAATGCCCGGACGACAGAAACATCTGTAGGCAAGGTCTATGGTCTCGTCGCTACCGTTGCCTAGACACATATTCTCGGGCGCAACACCCTTGACACGCGCCAACTTCTCCTTCACCTTCATCTGCAGAGGATCGGGATAACGGTTGAAGGGCGAGTTGTATGGACTCTCGTTGGCATCGAGAAACACATGGGCATCCCTACCCTTGAATTCGTCACGAGCGCAGCTGTATGGTGCCAGACCTAGAATGTTGGGTCTGACAAGTTCACTAAGAGTTTTCATATTGTTAATGAGTAGAGTTCAGTTTGGCCATGCGCACACTCATGGCGTTGCGATGAGCGTCTAGATGTTCGGCAGCAGCCATCACCTCCACAGCGCGACCTATAGAGCGAATGCCCTCGGCGCTTAGGTGCTGGAAAGTAACCTTACGCATGAAGCTGTCAATATTCACACCATTGTAAGCCGTAGCATATCCGTGTGTTGGCAATGTGTGGTTGGTTCCGCTGGCATAGTCGCCTGCACTTTCGCAGGCATAATCTCCAAGGAATACGCTGCCGGCATTCACCACCCTCTCGGCCAGACGCTCATAGTCAGCTGTGGCTATAATGAGGTGTTCGGGAGCATATGCGTTGCTCAGTTCTATTGCCTCATCGGTATCAGACACAAGCACAGCCTTGCTGTTTTCGAGCGTCTTCATTGCTATCTCGCGACGCGGCAACTTGGCAAGCTGCAGTTCAATCTGCTGCTGCACAGAGTCAATCATATCCTCAGAAGTACTGACAAGCAGCACCTGTGAATCGATGCCGTGCTCAGCTTGCGATAGAAGGTCGGCAGCAACAAACTCAGCATTGCTCTCTGCGTCGGCTATGACACAAACCTCGGAAGGGCCTGCTGGCATGTCTATTGCCACCTCATGAAGTGACACGTGCTGTTTGGCAGCCATGACATATTGGTTGCCTGGGCCGAATATCTTGTACACCTTGGGCACCGACTGCGTACCGTATGCCATCGCACCAACAGCCTGCACACCGCCAATCTTGAACACCTTATCAACGCCCACCACATTGGCAGCAGCCAGAATTGCTGGGTTCACCTTGCCGTCGGCCATAGGAGGCGTGCAGAGCACTATCTCGCTGCAACCGGCTATCTTGGCAGGCGTGGCAAGCATCAGAACCGTAGAGAAGAGCGGCGCCGTACCGCCCGGTATATACAATCCCACACGCTCTATTGGCAACTGCTTCTGCCAGCATACCACACCTGGTGCAGTCTCAACCTTACAGGCCGACATGAGCTGGGCCTTATGAAACTTATGGATATTGTCATGGGCAAGCCTTATTGCATCAAGCAGTTCGCGGTCAATGACAGCCATTGCCTCTGCCTTTTCCTCTTCGCTTACCATCAGCTCGCCAAGCACAGCATGGTCGAACTTGGCCTCATACTCCTTTACGGCCTCGTCGCCTCTGAGTCGCACATCATCGAGAATGCCAGACACAGCGCTGTTGAGACTCGAAACGTCAAGATGCGGACGCAGGCAGATATCCGCCCATTCCGAACGATCAGGATTTTTATATACCTTCATATTTTATATACGTCTAATTCAATATAAGTATAAAATCTATAAAATCTTCTACAGAATCATTTTCTCAATAGGCGTTACGAGTATGCCCTGAGCGCCCAAATCCTTAAGCTTGGCAATAATCGACCAGAAGCGCTTCTCGTCAAGCACAGTATGTACAGAACACCATCCTTCTTCTGCAAGAGGAATTACCGTAGGGCTCTTTATGCCAGGCAACACCTTTATTATTTCGGGCACACTCGCCTTAGGAGCGTTCATCATTACATACTTCTTGTCCTGAGCCGAACGTACTGCCGAGAAGCGGAACAGCATTTCGTTGAGTATCTGATGCTTCTCATCGTCGAGATTCCAGTTGCCTACAAGCAAAGCCTCGCTGTGGGTGACGATTTCCACCTCGCGCAGATTGTTGCTCACAAGCGTACTGCCCGAGCTTACAATGTCGAAGATTCCATCGGCAAGACCAATACCCGGACTAATCTCCACGCTACCCGTAATAACATGAATGTCAGCCTTTATTCCATTTTGGCGCAAGTATTTGCTTAGGACATTAGGATAAGAAGTGGCAATGCGCTTGCCGTTGAACCATTGAGGTCCGGTATAGTTCACCTCCTTAGAGATGGCGAGCGACAGACGACACTTGCTGAATCCAAGACGAGACAATATCTGTACATTCTCACCACGCTCCTGATACTCGTTCTCGCCAACTATACCTATATCGGCAACACCAGAAGCCACACTCTGCGGAATGTCATCGTCGCGCAGGAAAAGAACCTCAAGTGGAAAGTTGGACGCCTGTACTAAAAGTGTTCGCTTGCTCGAACTCACCTTGATGTCGGCCTCAGCAAGCAGATTCATGGTATCGTCATACAGACGACCCTTTGATTGGACTGCAATTCTTAACATACTCTGAAAAAATTATATTTCTTACCTTAAAGTGTCGCAAAAGTAACTTTTTTCTAGGTATTATGCAAGAATTATTGTACTTTTGTAAGCAAAATAGACGTATATTCTATGCAATTACAATATTTATACATTATTTTGGTCGCAATATGCATTTGCGGATGCAGCGAAAAAAAGAACAAGGAGATGACACCATGGGGCGAACCTATCGATGACGACACCGCAGCCATCAGCTCCAATCTCTCAATGGACGACATGATGCAGAACGGCGAACTCATCATGCTTACCATGACCGGCCCCGACACCTATTTCGACTATCACGGACGTGGTATGGGCACACAGTTCCTACTATGCGAGAAGTTCGCCCAACACATAGGCGTATCGCTTAGAGTAGAGGTATGCAAGAGCACAGACGAAATGCTCAGACGACTAAAGGACGGCGAGGCCGACATCATCGCCTATCAGATGCCGAAAGTCACAAAAGGTACCATACCATGCGGATATAGCGTAGACTCGCTCAAGACATCGTGGCTGACCGGCAAGGACTCAAGAGAACTGGCTGACTCAATAAACAACTGGTATACGCCGAAGCTAATTGCCCAAATACAGAACGAGGAGCGACTCAGATACTCCACACAGAGTATCCACCGACACACTTACGCTCCGATGCTCAATGCCAAGTCTGGCATTATTTCGCAATACGACCATCTGTTCATAAAGTATTCGCCCATAGCCCGATGGGACTGGCGACTTCTTGCAGCACAATGCTATCAAGAATCTTGTTTCGACCCCAAGGCTTACTCATGGGCAGGAGCCTGCGGACTGATGCAGATAATGCCGTCTACAGCAGCCCAAGTCGGACTGCCCATGTCAAAGATTTACGACCCTGAAGAAAACATCTATGCCTCAGCACGTTACATTAATAAACTAAACTCTTCCTTTCAAGACGTAAGAGATCCATTAGAGCGCCTATCATTTGTACTCGGCAGTTACAATGGAGGCTCGCTACACATACGCGACGCTATGGCATTGGCAAGAAAATACGGCAAAAACCAATACAGATGGTCTGATGTGGCAGAGTTTGTACTGAAACTCAGCACGCCACAATACTACAACGACCCTGTAGTGAAATACGGATATATGCGCGGACACGAAACCGTAACGTACGTGGCACGCATTCACGACAGATGGCGTCAGTATCGCGGAGCTGCTCGTGGAAGCAGCGCTACACCATTCATGCCAGGCATAACACCCAGAGGCGACACACCTCATAAGGCATCAAGAAAACATAGGTTTAAATTATAGTATTTGCAGGGGAAAAGATGGTCTGACCAATTTAATATGGGATAACCTTTGCCCGATTAACAAAAAAGATGTAATTTTGTACATCGTTTAAAACAAATTATACATAAAAGCGCCACAAGCCAAGTTGTGGCAATATAATGAAACAAACAAAAACAACATGTCTGGATATTTAAGCACAAGCAAGAAGAAGATTACAGCCCCCCTGTTTTTTGAGATGAAACGCAACGGCGAGAAGATTAGCTGGCTCACCGCTTACGACTACACTACAGCATCGATAATTGACGCTGGCGGAGTGGACGCAATCCTTATTGGCGATTCAGCTTCTAACGTGATGGACGGCAATATGACTACTTTGCCCATCACTGTCGACGAAATGATCTACCATGCACGCTCGGTAGTCCGCGCCGTGAGCCATGCTCTTGTAATATGCGATATGCCATTCGGTAGCTATCAGGTTTCGGAAGAAGACGGTCTGCGCAACGCAATACGCATAATGAAGGAGACAGGAGCAGATGCAGTCAAGATTGAAGGCGGAGCCGAGATTGCACCTATGATAAAGCGAATGGTAGACGCTGGAATCCCCGTAAGTGGGCATTTAGGACTTACACCTCAGAGTGTACATAAATTCGGAGGTTACGGACTGCGCGCCAAGGACGAGGCCGAGGCAGAGAAGCTCATAGCCGATGCCAAGGCTCTTGATGAGGCAGGATGCTTCTGCATTGTACTTGAGAAAGTTCCAGCTGCACTTGCACAGAAAGTAACCGAAAGCGTAAGCTGTGCCACTATAGGCATAGGCGCAGGAAACTGTTGCGACGGGCAGGTGCTTGTTTATGCCGACATGCTCGGTATGAACCCAAGCTTCAAGCCAAAGTTTGTAAGAAAATACGCCGATCTGTACAACGTCATGACTTCTGCCATAGCACAGTATGTCAGCGATGTCAAGTCGACCGACTTCCCTAACGAAACAGAATCATATTAATGGACAATACGTGCACGCCGACATACCACAAGATGTGGAACCGCGACTTCTCGCTGCTTATAATAGCCGAGTTGCTGCTGTGTGTAGCCTGCTACATGACAATACCGTTCCTGCCATGCAGACTATACTGGAATAATTATGTAGACGCAGAATGGGCCTGTCTGACAATGGGCGCATTCGTTGCCGGAATAGGTATCTCTGGATTGTTCGGCAGCTGGCTCATACAACGCTACCGCCGCAATAAGGTGTTTCTGGTATCTACATTCTGCCTTAGCGCCACAATCCTCGCCATGTCTACATTCGACGTGTCGGCCAACAGGCGCATCGACACTACACAGATAACATGGCTTATGGCAGCGTGCATTTGGGGAGGCTTCGTTTTCGGTCACGCCAAGCGAGTACTCTCATGCACATTACTTATTGACAAGACAGAGTCGTGCCACCGCACCGAGGCCAACTATGCCGCAATATGGATATCACGACTGGCTGTAGCTGCCGGTCCGATAGCTGCCATACTTATACGCCAGGAGACGCAAGGCACAGCATATTACGCCATCGGAGCAGCAACAGCACTCATAGCCGCAATACTGGTGATGATGGTGAAGTTCCCGTTCCGCGCACCCGAAGAAGGTACCCATGTGCTGTCCATCGACCGCTTCTTTCTGCCACAAGGATGGAATGTCGCTATCGTGATAGCACTTATGGGCGCTGCACTTGGAATAGTAATGGCCACACACATGAGCATCGAGTTCCTTTCGGCAATAGCCGTAGGATTTGTCATAGCCATAATCCTGTTGAAATACAAGGCTGTACGTACTGGCAAGTTCACATCGGCCATAGGCAACGTCTGCATTCTTGCGGCTATAGCAGCAATGGCTATGCACAACGGAATGCTCGACGACACACTCAAACCTATGGTACTGGGCTTGGGCTACGGTATGACTAGTTCCGAACAGCTCTACAAACTGCTCGACCACAGCAGCCATTGCCAGCGAAGCACAGTAGAAAGCACATACTTTATGGCCAGCGACGGCGGTCTGTTTGTAGGCATAGCCATAGGATGGGCAGGCGAATACGGACTGGGAAGCCAGGCTGCATACGGAGCACATCTGGCACTCATTCTGTTTGCCGTTGCCACATTGACGTGCTCTGTCAACGCCATCATAAAGAAAGGCCATAAGGACTATCATGCATAACACAGGTGTATCACACTACTGTAGGCACACAAAAACACATAATAAAAAGGAGGAAATATCATGATTATCAATTTCAAAGAGATTGAAGCCAAGCACGTAGATGGCTTCAAGGGTGGTGAAGGCGACTTCATAACCAAGCTCGCTGACGACGGAAAGGTAAAGATTATGCTCAATACACTGCCCGCAGGCAGCTCTATAGGCACACATACACACATCGGCAACTGCGAGGTGATGTACATATTAAAAGGTGAAATAACATTCGTATACGACGGAAAGGAAGAGACAGCACACGCAGGCGACGTACATTACTGTCCGTGCGACCACACCCACAGAGCCGAGAACCGTACCAGTGAGGACGCGGAGTTCTTTGCCATTGTACCCGAGACGAAGTAGAGCCCCGTACTTCACATAAACATGGATAAATCGCAAAGACATGGCTAAATCCAATGAAATAGACATGCTTCACGGACCGCTGTTCATGAAGATTCTGATGTTCTCGCTACCGCTTGCAGCAAGCAGTGTTCTGCAGCAGATATTCAACTCGGTGGATGTGGCAGTTGTCGGACACTTTGCCAGCAAGCAGGCTTTGGCTGCTGTAGGAAGCAACGGGCCTGTAATAAGTCTGCTCATCAATCTGTTTCTCGGAGTGTCAATGGGAGCCAATGTGATAATATCCAACCACATCGGACAAAACGATGCTGACAGCATACGAAAGTCAATCAGGACTATCGAGATGGTGTCGGTATTGAGCGGACTTGTACTGATGGTCATTGGAATTGCGGCAGCCAGACCCATACTCACACTTATGGGCACTCCTGACGACGTGCTTCCAATGGCCATCAGCTATCTGCAGATATATTTCCTTAGCATCCCTTTCTTCCTCATCTTCAACTTCGGAGCCGCCATACTGCGCAGCATGGGTGATACCAGACGCCCCTTATACATTCTTGTAGTAGCAGGAGTGGCCAATGCCATACTCAACCTATTCTTCGTCATAGTGCTGAAAATGGGAGTAGAAGGAGTGGCTATAGCCACCGGCATAGCCAATGCAATAAGCGCCCTGCTAATTATACTTCTGCTGCGAAAGGAGAACGAACCATATAGAATACACATAAAAGAAGCTAAAATATACTGGAGCGAACTCAAGAGAATGCTGATCATCGGCATTCCTGCCGGACTGCAAGGCATGGTATTCTCCATATCAAACGTTCTGCTTCAGTCGGCAATAAACAGCCATGGTGCTGACGCAATAGCCGGGTCGGCAGCAGCATTGAACTTCGAATACTATTGCTATTTCGTAATATGCGCATTCAACGGAGCCGCTATAACATTCATCGGACAGAACTATGGAGCAGGAAACAAGGAGCGCGTGAAACGCATATTCTGGATCTGCATGGGAATGAGCCTGGTGTGCTGTGGCTTTCTGAACGGATTGTTTACATGGCAACACGAGTTCTTCCTGTCATTCTTCAGTAATGATGCCAACGTGCAGGCTTACGGAAAAATCCGCATGGAGATAGTTCTGGCATGCCAGTTTATGGCCAGCAGCTATGAGATATCAGCCTCTGCCCTGCGTGGTATGGGCAAATCAATGCTGCCGACAATACTTACCGTGTTCGGCACCTGCCTGCTACGCATAGTCTGGGTGTACGCAGTATGTCCGGTATGGACCAGCTTCAGTACAATTATGCTCGTTTATCCCGTGTCATGGGTAGCTACCGGCACTATGGTAAGCATGGCTTTTTATCTCACGGCAAGAAAACGGTTGTCAACAAGCACATCATAGCAACAGCCTTTGACTCTACGTAGAAATAGTCCTCTGCAACCCCTAAAAAACCACCCTCAACTACTCCCCCACTTGGTTAATGACATGAAAACAAACGAGTTCGGACAATGAATATAGCGTTTGAAGTCAAAAAAGTGGGCAATATATTTTCATATCACACGAAAAACTAGTATCTTTGCACGTCCTTAGAGTAAAGGGCTGAATTATATACGTAAAATATAAAAACATATACATTCAAATGACTAAAGCAGATATCATTAACAAAATTGCTGAAAGCACAGGATTACAGAAAAAGGACGTTTCGGTTGTCGTAGAAAGTTTCATGGAGAACATCAAGGACAGCTTGTTGTCAAACAAGGAAAATGTTTACCTGCGTGGATTTGGAAGTTTTATCATTAAGCATCGCGCCGCCAAAACAGCACGTAATATCTTGAAGAAGACTACAATGAAAATTGGCGCACACGACCAGCCAAGCTTCAAGCCTGCAAAGTGCTTTGTTGAAGAGATGAAGAACGCAACAATGGAATAAGAGACAAGAAAAACATTATTCAGTAATATATTAACAATAAAAAAATTTAAGTTATGCCAAACGGAAAGAAAAAAAAGGGACACAAGATGGCTACTCACAAGCGTAAGAAGAGATTACGTAAGAACAGACATAAGAGCAAGTAAGTAAGCCTGCCCATAAAGGGTAAGTTCCGAAAACAATGGGGGCGCGTCAATCACAATGCATACGCAGTGGACTTTGGCGCGCCCCCAAACTTTTAAAGTAAAGTCACCTAAATAATAAGAAGAGAAATGACTAGCGAAGTTGTAATTGACGTTCAACAGAAAGAGATATCCATAGCCCTGCTTGAAGACAAGCGACTGGTGGAATATCAGACAGAACCACGCTCTGCCTCCTTCTCTGTTGGCAACATCTACATTGCAAAAGTGAAGAAACTTATGCCCGGACTGAATGCCAGTTTCGTAGACGTAGGTTACGAACGTGACGCTTTTCTCCACTATCTTGATTTAGGCAATCAATTCAACTCTTACGAGAAATATCTCAAGCAAGTACAGAGCGACCGCAAGAAACTCTATCCTTTTGCCAAAGCCACACGCCAGCCCGACCTTAAGAAAGAAGGAAGCGTGCAAAACACATTGAAGGTTGGCGAAGAGGTACTGGTACAAATAGTCAAAGAACCTATTTCTACCAAAGGACCACGACTCACTGGCGAACTGAGTTTTGCCGGACGCTATCTCGTACTTATGCCTTTCGGCGACAAGGTTTCTGTATCATCAAAAATCAAAAGCGGCGAAGAACGCGCACGACTGAAACAACTCATCAACAGCATAAAACCAAAGAATTGCGGAGTAATTGTACGCACTGTTGCTGAGGGAAAGCGTGTGGCAGAACTCGACGCTGAAATGAAAATACTCACCAAACGGTGGGAAGACGCACTCGTAAAAGTGCAGAAAACACAGAAGCGCCCACAACTGATATTCGAAGAGACCGGACGTGCCGTAGCAATGCTACGCGACTTATTCAACCCCACATACGAGAACATATACGTCAATGACGAGGATGTCTTTCATGAAGTAAAACACTATGTGTCACTCATCGCCCCAGAGAAAGCCAACATAGTGAAATTATACACGGGCACGGTTCCTATCTTCGACAATTTTAATGTTACCAAACAGATCAAGTCAAGCTTTGGTAAGACAGTAAATTATAAACATGGCGCTTATCTGATTATAGAACATACAGAAGCCCTTCACGTAGTAGATGTCAACAGTGGCAACCGCTCACACTCGGACAACGGACAGGAAGCCAACGCACTTGATGTGAACCTTGGCGCTGCCGATGAATTGGCAAGACAGTTGCGACTGCGTGATATGGGAGGCATTATCGTTGTTGACTTTATCGACATGAACCTGGCTGAGGACCGTCAACTTCTCTACGAACGCATGTGCAAGAACATGCAGAAGGACAGGGCCCGCCACAACATTCTGCCATTAAGCAAATTCGGCTTGATGCAGATTACACGCCAGCGTGTACGTCCGGCAATGGATGTAAATGTCGAAGAGGTCTGCCCAACATGTTTCGGCAAGGGAAAAATCAAGTCGAGCATTATCTTTACAGATCAGCTTGAGAGTAAGATTGACAGACTTGTCAAGAAGATTGGAGTCAAGACATTCTACCTGCACGTTCATCCCTATGTAGCGGCATACATCAACAAGGGAGTATGGTCGCTCAAGAGAAAATGGCAGCTGAGATATGGTCTTGGTATTCACATTGTTCCTTCACAGAAGCTCGCTTTCCTGCAGTACGAATTCTACGACAGCAAGCGACAGTTTATTGACATGAAGGAAGAGATTGAAACAAAATAGTTCAATCATCAATACTACAGAATACAATAAAGCCCTGGACTTAAACCATCCAGGGCTTTATTGTTTGTATATGAGCTGCAAGCCGAAAACCTTCGTATCATGCCATGATACGATCATTTCAAGGCATGAAACGGTCATATCATGGCATGATACGACCATTTCAAGACACGCAACATATCTTTATATCACTATCCTGACATCGTTATTTCGCCTCCTTTGTCCTACTATTGCGCTTTCTCCAGAAGAACAAGTCAGAGATACGCTTGAAGTCCTTCTTCATTATTATACCCAAGCCTTGAGTATTAAGGCTGTTGCGCGTGAAGTAGCGGTCATTTGTCTTGTTGTAGACATTAATGGCAAGGTTGCCATTGGGGAAGAGCAGATACTTGATGTCGAAGTCGCCAATGAAACTGGTTGTGGCATTATCGTTGTCACGATAGCCGAACTGACCGTTTATGAGCAGACGGTTGTTAAGCAGACGACCCGAAAGCAATCCTTCGTATTCAGCATTATTGAAGCCCTCAGTTCCAGTAGAAATATTGGCACCGAAATTCCAGTTGTTGTTATTAATCACATTGCTCAATACGGTATTTATCTGCTGACTTATAGTACCGCTAAGGAAACTCTGCATTGCAAGCGAAGTCTGGCTGTACTGTGGCGTACTGCCGTCAGCATTGTTGTTGTTTTGAGCATAGAAGCGTCCTACGGCAAGCAGATACAACACCTGTTGCTTCTTCTCCTCCTCAGCATTGAGCAGACTATACACCATCTGCTTCACATCATTGCTAAGCGACGGCATGTCAAGATCAAAGTCCACCTTAGGTGCGTATGGATTGCCCGTTATGTTCATCACACAGTTGACACGAACATTATTGTTAGTGAACGACCTGCCTATATTAAGGTCGGCAAGGCTCACGCTGTTCAACACATACTGTGCCTTAAGGTCGAGCACAGCGTTGTACGGATCACCGCCAAACGCTATGGTGCCTCCCTTGACAAAGTCGAAGTCTTTCTTCAGAATATTCTGAATTGTCAGCTTATACACGCCATGGTCGACAGTATAATTGCCAAACATCTGGAATGCGCCCTTATTGAAATACGAGGCTCTGAGCATTCCGTCACCATTGAGTGTAATGTAGTCGCCGGTCTGCTGGTCCATCAGCAACTTCAAGGTTACGTCAGGATTGCAGTTGATAAGGAAGTTCAGACGAATGTTGGTAGAGATATCATCCGTTTCCGTCTTCTTCTCATCATTTGCCACATAAGAGGAGTCAGAAACATCATAGCCCTTCTTACTCCATTTGACGAAATCATTAGACCCGATAGACCCTTGATCGCTAACATTGTACACCAATATACTGTTCTTCTCAGGCGTGCCTTCTACATCTATTACCACTTCACCGCTCCTGCCCTTAATGCTACAGTCGCCAGTAATATAAGCTGTACCATAGAAGGTATTGTCGCCGAATGTCTTAGTATCATAAGCCAGAAGATTCCGCGCTTTTATATTAAGGTCGTACGACAGGTTGGTAAGGTGCTGATGGTGAAGGCTTCCGGTAAGTATGCCGGTGTTGCCGTTATGGTCGTATATTGTATTGCCATTGAATATTATCTCATCAGGAATGAAAGTCACAGAGTCGCCACGTAGCCAATACGTGGTATTGAGGGCTGTCATACGCATAGAACCGTTCACAGCAGCCTTTCCTACAAGGTTGATGTTACTCAGAGGTCCTACAACGTTCACCTTGCCATTTATGTCGGCATCAACGTTGTCCATAAACGAGCCGCAGAAACTTTCCATAAATTCAGCACGTGTGCGATGTGCGTCAATGCCAAGGTCGATGTAGTTGTGCTTGGGCGATACATAGCCGTTTATGTCTGTATGACGGCCGTCTTCGTCCTGTGCCACAGCGTCTATATTGATGCGCCCCTCGTCAAAGTCGTAGTCAACATTGGCAAACAGCGTACCCATACGTCCTGATTCAAACTTAAACTCTTTGACCTTAAGGTTGGCAGCCAACTGAGGTTTGCCGCTGAACACTCCTGCCACACGGGCATTACCCGAAGCCATACCGAAGAAGTCGACCGAATGAAAGTTGACAAGATTAAGAACATAGCTCACATCTATGTCATTTAGTGTTACAAGCAACGAGTCTTCATAGCTCTTCGTCGCAGCCCCGTCAATCGCAAGTTTCTGATTGTCATGGCTTATAGAGAAGCCGTTCACCTCCAAATGGTTCTTGCTGTACACTATAGTAGACGGAGCTACATGCCACGTTGTGTCGCCAATAGTGGCACGCGAAGGCAGAACGTCGACATAAGCAGTCGACACACCATCGTCGTTCTTGGCGAATACTGTACTGGCATTTATAATTCCCTTAAGCGGGTGACGTTCGTTGTTGCCGAAACTGAGCGAGGTATTCAGATGGTTGTCTGAAGCACCTGCGCTAAGTTGCAGAGCCATATATTTGCCTTTGTCGGCAAGTTTCTTAATACGTATATCCGCCTTTAGGGTGTCACTCGGCGACTCGATGTTAATAAAAGCATCGCTGAAACGATGGCCGTCGTATGCAAACGATGGCACGTCACACCACAGGTCAATCTTCTCTTGCTTGTCGTTCAACTCACCGCTGATGTTAAGCGGACGATATATCTCAAGCGGAATGCCGAGCAGATGCTTCATCCAATCAGTATTTGATATGGAAGCATTTATTGTAAAATCATTATATTCCTTCTGTGGCTGGCGTGTCAGTCCGGGAATTGTAGGCAACTTTGCAGCCACCATGTTCAGCACGCTGCGAGCAATAGTGTTGTAATTGAAGTGTCCGTTAATGTCCACCTGTCCAAAGTCGCTGTCAAGATTGAGATAGTGATTATCACCCTCAAATCCCGTCTTTACAGTTACATTTCGCAATCCATACTCACTTTGCGACGAAAGCATGGAGAAGTCACTTATCTCCACTGTTCCGTCAGCATCATTAACGCTGCTGCCCTTTATGTCGCAGGCAATATTTGCAGCAAATGCCGTCGACTGCCACTTCGGTGTGAGATGCAACGCATTAGGAGCAAAACGGGCTACTGCCACATTAGCCTTCAGCAACGGAGTCTTTCCTGCAATGTTCAGCAATCCTGAAGCCGATATTTGCGCATTAGGATCGTCAATGTCTATTCTTCCGTTTACTACCTTGTGACGATAGGAAGCATCAATATTGATGTCATGATATTTATATCCGTTATAGTCAAAGTTATAGACACGACCGGTAGCAGCCATATTGTCTTCAGACTGTCCATGTAAGTTGAGATTGGCCGATAGATGACCGAGTTTGTTGTCATCAGCCAGTTTGCCAACATTAAAATCAACAGTTTCAATATGCCCCGTAATATTATTCTTGCGCTTGTCTACAGCAAGCTTTATACTGCCGAGCGAAGTAGAGACACGAGCGTTGGCAGCCAACTTGTTACTTTCACCTCCTACAAAACCTGTCATACTGACATCGCCTATACGTGTAAGTATGGCAGGAACTTCCTTACCTGTTGCGGCAGACACAATAGAAGCTATGGCAGCATGATTGGCAGCAAATCTGTTTACATTTGCATACCAAGCAGCATCAGCAGGATAGTTCTTTATTCCACCGTCAGCCAACAGATGCAAATCGCCATTGTCTGTACCGAGTTCCAATCGTGTCACATTTAACGACGAGGCCGTACCATAGAAATCAGCTGCCAGCATCATGCGTTGTTTAATACCCGAAAGTTTAGGCACAAAGCCTGCGAAATCTGTAAGACTGATGATTGGAGCATTTATGCTACCTTTAAATTGCACGGTAGGCATCTCTATCTTGCCGTTCTTCATGCTGTATGAGCATGTAATATTCTCAGAATGAACGATTGTAGAAGGTAGCTCAAGTCTGAAATTGTTTACGCTTGCTTCATTAGGACCATATACGGCATGCAGCGAAAGCGACTTCAATCTGAATCCGCATCGTTCGTCAAACGCAATGCGCTTCACCTTCACATTGAGCGAGTCGTCGGTTATGCGGTTTACTATAATATGCGCGCTGATATTACGGGCATCAATGTTGTCGGGCGAGAACTTATGCAAATTGCTGGCATGCGAAAGCACACGATAGCGCACAGCACCATTGCGAATTATAAGCGAGTTGATTTGCAAGTCGAGCGGAGTCTTCTGCTTGGTAGTGTCCTTTGATGCAAGCGAATCCACTACAAATTGGAAATTTGGCTTTGATTCTGCCGTTGCCTTATATAGATTCGCATGCATACCGAAGAACTGTGCTGACGTAACGTCAATCTGTCCCTTGGTAAGTGCCAGGAGATTTATCTTCACCGATATTCGCGATACACGCAGCATCTGCTTACCTTGCTGGTCTTGCATCTGGGAATCGTCAATGATAATTCGGTTGATAAAACCGAGGTCTACCCTGCCGACACTCACACGAGTGCCGAATTTGTCGCATAGGGCATCAGCTACACAGTTTCCAATGTACGTCTGTACAAAGGGTATGTGCAGCATGACAATTACAGAAGCGTAAAGACCTATCAAGGTCCATATCGTTATATTTATTATGCGTTTGAACACGTGAAAATCCTATAGTTTGTTCTTAGTCAAATATATTTACAAAATTACAGAAAATCATTGAATTTGGCAAATAAAAGATTTGAAAACAAACAATATAAAAATCCCCCTATTTGCCCATAAGGCAAACAGAGGGATAAATATGGTTTAGTCATTGAGGCCGCTCGACCTCTTTGGCTGATTAGCAAACCTTGTGTGAACCGTCGCTGATAACAACGTCAATCACCTTAGGCTCCTTGCCATACTTGGCAGAATACTTAGCCTTGGCGTCAGCAATGAACTGATCGTAAAGTTCTTCCTTAACGAGGTTGATGGTGCAGCCACCGAAGCCACCGCCCATGATACGGCTACCTGTTACACCGTTTTCCTTGGCAATGTCGTTGAGAAAGTCGAGTTCCTCACAAGAAACCTCATACTCCTTGCTCAGACCCTCATGAGTCTCATACATCTTCTTGCCTACAGTCTCATAGTCGCCAGCGTTGAGTGCATCGCAGACAGCAAGTACACGGTCCTTCTCGCCGAGTACGAAGTGGGCGCGCTTGTAATCTTCCTCACCTACTTCAGCCTTAACCTCCTCAAGCTGTTCCCATGTGCAGTCACGCAGAGTATCGAACTTAGCCTCAGGATGCTTTGCAGCAATGTGCTTTACAACATTCTCGCAAGAGTTGCGGCGGTCGTTATAAGGCGAACCTGCAAGTTCGTGCTTAACACAAGAGTTGAGCAATACGAGCTTATAGCCTACCGGACGGAACGGGAAGTATTCAAACTCACGGCTGTTGCAGTCGAGACGCATAAGGCAGCCCTCTTTACCGAATACACTTGCAAACTGGTCCATGATACCGCAGTTAACACCACAATAATTGTGCTCTGTAGCCTGACCTGCAAGAGCCATATCCCACTTGCTCACCTTATTATCACCAAACAAGTCGTTCAATGCAAATGCGAAGCAGCTCTCAAGAGCAGCCGATGAAGACATACCGGCACCCAGAGGCACATCACCTGCAAATGCTGTGTTGAACCCCTTTACATCTACACCAAGCTTGCGCATTTCCTGCACTACACCATAGATGTAGCGAGCCCAGCTTGCACGCGGTCCTTGAGGATCATCAACCTTAAACTCTACACGGTCCTTAAGGTCGATAGAGTAACACATAATTGTATTAGTACCATTGGGACGAAGCTCAGCCATGATACCCTTATCTACTGCACCAGGAAATACAAAACCACCATTATAGTCGGTGTGCTCACCAATGAGGTTTATACGACCTGGTGACTGGTAAATATTTCCTGTCTTACCGTCAAAATGCTTGATAAAGCGGCTTCTTACAAATTCAATATCCATAATCAATAGTGTTTTTAGTTAATATTTAGATTAAAAAATGGGCCTGCCATCAAGACGAACGCCCTGAAATGCAAGCCCATTTTATATTTTATTCTACAGGAATGTCTGTATTTACGTTCTTTGAGCCCCAAAGTGCGAAATAGAAGATATATGCTGCACTAAGCAATACCACGATGAAGCTGGTGATATAGCTGTGAGTAAAGTCAACAACCTTCGCCTGAATACCGATCATTACAGCAAAACCTACAACCATCATCATGAATGCGCCAGAAGCCTTTGCTGTGTACTTGCCAAGACCCTCTGTTGCAAGGTTGAAGATACCACCCCACATTACTGAAGCACACAAACCGATGAGAAGGAAAGCGAAGATACCTGCCGGAACCTCACCCCATACAAAGCTCATAGTTGTATAGTCAATACCAGGACATCTAACTGTCATAGATGTAGGAAGAACCATACCCACAGCAACAAGAACCATAGCTACAAAGCTTACAGTTGCAATCATTGCCTTAGGCGATACCTTACCACCAATTACGCCACCAACGAAACGGCCGATGAGCATAAAGATAAAGTAAACAGCAGCAAGAGTACCGCAATAACCTGCATCCATACCCATACCTGGGTTTACAGCGTCCTTAGCAGAAGTAAGATATCCGAGTATATAAGTAGGAGGACCAACCTCTACTGCACCATATACAGCAATAGCAAGCATACCCAACTTGAAGTGACGGAATGAATAGCAGCTGTACTTGTCGTTCACATCCTTTACAGTATTACTTGATGCATGCTGAGGCTCCTGAATCTTGGTGAAGAAGATTACTACAAGAGCAAAGATGAAGATGGCAAGAGCGATGAAAAGTGCAGGAGCTGCATCTGCCACCTTAGCCTTCGATGCGTCGCCGATAAGGCTACCCATAAGCATGTATACACATACAGCAGCAGCTGAGTTGAATACACCACCAATCTGGATAAGCTGGTTACCTGTGCTACCGCCACCACCGAGAAGGTTAAGCATCGGGTTTACTACTGTATTAAGCATACACATGCAAAGACCTGAGATGAAAGCACCTATAAGGTAAACAACAAAGCCCATTGAACCGCTGACCCACTGGATAAGCAGACCGATAACACCTACTACGAGAGCTGCAAGAGCTGTCTTCTTGTAACCGATCTTGTCGATAAGCATACCTGCAGGTACACCCATAAGAAGGTAAGCGCCAAAGTTACCATAGTTGCCAACCTGTGCCAAGCTCTCAGGCACCTGGAAAGCATTTTTCAATATGATAGCCATTGGCGAACAGAGGTTTGTCACAAAGGCAATCATTGCAAAGAGAAATATCATTGCAAAAATAGCAATAATACTGCCTTGTTTTTTTGTGGAATTTTCCATTGTTTTGTTTGTTGTTTTAGTTATGTTACGATTTATTTAGATTAATGTTATAAAGAAACTCCAAACTTATAGATTGTCTTCTGTGTGTACTCCTCACCAGGATTAAGTACTACAGACGGGAAGTAAGGACGATTTGGGCTGTCGGGGAAATGCTGTGCCTCGAAGCAGATAGCGCTGCGACGCGGGAATGTCGCTCCATTCTGTCCCTTGTATCCATCGGCCCAGTTGTCTGTATAAACCTGCACTCCAGGTTCGGTTGTATAAACTTCCATTGTTCGGCCACTCACTGGCTCCTTGATTTTTGCAGCAAAGCTCAGCTCGCCTTCTTCTGCCTTGTTAAGTACAAAGCAATGGTCGTAGCCTGCACCGTTCTTTATCTGCTCGTCGTCTGCATCGATATCCTGTCCTACTGGTTTCGGTGAACGGAAATCAAACGGAGTTCCCTTCACCATACGGATTTCACCTGTAGGTATTGATGTATCATCAATAGGCAGATAGAAGTCGGCATTGATCTCGCACTCGAGATTGTCAATGGCTGGTGTCGGGTTGGCAATGCCAGCAAGTGAGAAGAATCCATGGCTTGTAAGGTTAATCACGGTCTTCTTGTTGGTCTTTGCCATATACTCAATTACAAGCTCGTTGTCGTCGGTGAACGAATACTCTACTGTCACTTTCACCTCTCCCGAGAAGCCTTCTTCGCCATAAGGGCTTGTATATTTCAGCACCAATGTCTGTGCGTTCATCTGCAATGCTTCCCAAACCTTGGCATTGTAGCCTTTCTTGCCACCATGCAGGCAGTTAGGACCATTGTTGATGGGGAGATGATATACCTTGCCGTTAAGCTGGAACTGTCCTTTGCAGATTCTGTTGCCATAACGTCCTACAAGTGTTGAGAGGTAAGGCTCGGGCGAATTGATGACATCCTGAATGTTGTCATGGCCCTGAATGACGTTGGCATGTTTTCCATTCTTGTCCGGCACCATTATGGCAACTATTGCTCCACCATAGTTAGTTATAGCAACTTCATTGCCCTGACTGTTCTTGAGTATATAAAGATCAGTTTGCTTACCGCCGATAGTAGTCTGAAAGTCACTTCTTTTCAGACCACAGATGTTTTCTGTCTCTGTAGTGTTATTCATAATTCATGTTTTTAGTTTGTTAACGTTGATGCAAAGTAACCAAAAAAAAACGTATTGCCCAAGGGAAAGAGACAAAAAAGTCAGCGAACGTTCGTTAAAAACAATTAATCGCTAATCTTCTTAATGATTAAATCAATACTCTGTTAATTCTAACGTAATCGTTTGAAAATGAGGGAGTTAATTAACGTAATATAACTAATAAAATTTGGCTAAGTGGCTGATTATCAGTAACTTTATAGTTCCCCAACATTAAAGTTATATGACATCAGAACCACTCAACCAATATACGGAAATCTGCAGAGATGCTATCAAAAGTTCATCTGCAAAGGTAAGCAAAACTTTC